>DATEOR010000080.1:0-26624 GCA_035273885.1 Gaiellaceae bacterium | reverse complement strand
ACGGTCTCCTCGGATACGAGGATGTTGCCCTGCGCCGCATACCCGTCGCCGGTCGTGCCGCCCGCCCAGTCGAGGCAGGCCTCGCCGGTGTACGTGGCGGCGCGGCCCTGCGCGTCGACCACCCCGAGCTGGCGGTCGGCTCGGCCCTCGTCGGACTCGGTGAGCCGCTGGACGACCTCCTCGGCCGAGAGCCCTTGCCGCAGAAGCGCGAGGCCGTCGGGCCCGTAGCGCATGTTGGCCAGCGCCTGGGTGGCGATGGCCCCGACGTGCGGCTCCGCGGCCGGAACTCCGGCGCCCACGGCCAGGAACTTGGACTGCACCGCCACTCCCCACTCGGCCGCCTCGAGGTCGCAGGCGACGATCGAGTAGGTCGACGGCCTAGCCATACTTCAGTCGGCGGAAGTCGAGGTCCCGCAGCTCGCGCTCCTCCGGCGGGACGAGCACGCACGCGACTTCCGGCCGCTCGAGCGCGGCGCCGACCGCGTCAGCCGTGGCCGCGCGAACGACCACTGGAGTCCCCTGAGCGTGAGCCTCCTCGAGGCGGGCGACGTCGTCCACCCCGTCGAGGACGAGCGCGTCGTCGAGCGAGATCTCGTCTTCGCCCTCGACGGCGATCTCAGGCACGCGCCGCCCCGTGGCGCCGAACCAGCGCTCTCTCACAGGTCGTAGGTGTCGCCGGGCGAGATTCCGACGATCTCGCAGTCGGTCGTCAGTGCCTCGCGGCAGGCCTCGGGAGTCCCCGTCAGGAGCGGGAACGTCCCCCAGTGACACGGGATGCAGCGCCCGACCCCGAGCAGCTCGAGCGCCACTGCGGCTTCCTTCGGTCCCATCGTGTAGTGGTCGCCGATCGGCAGGACGGCCAGGCCGGGCTCGTAGATCCGGCCGATGAGCTGCATGTCACCGAAGACGCACGTGTCGCCGGCGAAGTAGATCTTCTTGCCGTCTTCGAGCTCGACGATCAGCCCGGCCGGCTCGCCGAGGTACTCCAGGTTGTTCGAGCTCGACGAGTGGAAGGCGTTCACGAGCGTGACCTTGATGCCTTCCTTCTCGATCGTGCCTCCCTTGTTGCCGCCCTCGGACGCCTCGTCGGGAAGTCCCTGACCCGTGAGCCAGTCCCGGAGCTCGATCATCGCGATCACCGGACAGCCGAACTTCTTCGCCAGCTCGACGGTTTGGCCGACGTGATCGGAGTGCCCGTGTGTGAGCGCGATCAGGTCGACGCGTTCGGGCTCTTTCTCGTCGTCGGGGCACTTTGGGTTCTCGAGCCAGGGATCGACATACATGCGCTTCCCTCCGGGCGTGTCGAGCCTGAAAGTCGCGTGGCCGAGCCAGGTCAGTGAGCCGTTTGCCATCGTCCTCCTCCGGGTCGCTGGGTCGAGCGTAACGAAGGACTTCTTGCCGCGGGCGCGAACCCGAGAAACATGTGGCAGACCCGTACGGGCGCCTCGGCGATGGCGGTGGAGCTGGCAGCCTCCCTCATTCTCGCCACCGCCGTCTCCGACGCGTTCGGCTTTGCGCCGGCCTCTTTCTACCTCCTCGTGCTCGGAGTCCCGATCACGGCAGCGGCCGGCTTGATGTGCTTTGCGCGGGTCGTGGACGCCGTGAACGGCGGGGGCACGGACACTCTTGGGCGGTTGCAGGCGACGCTCTCTGCGCTGCTCGTCGCCGGCATCGTCATCGGTGCCGCCGTGCGCGAGCCGTTCATTTCCTCGGGCACGATCCCACCGGAGGCGAGCGGGGTACTCGCGCTCTGCTTCTTGCTCCTCGTCCTGCAGGCGTTGATCGCCCTCGTGCCGTCTAGGCGCTCAGGCCGCGAAGGACGAACGCCCGCACGGCCTCACTCTTCCCTTTCACGCTGAGGGGCTCAAGCTCCTCGACGTGGGCGCCTCCTGCGAGACCAGCGTAGGTCGCCTCCGAGACGACGACTTCACCGGCGCGCGCCTGGCCCTCGAGGCGCGACGCGACGTTCACGGTGTCGCCCGTCGCGGTGTAGCCGCGCTTCCCGGGTGCGTCGATCACGCCGAGGACGGCGTCGCCGGAGTTGATTCCGGCACGGAAGCGCGGCCAGCCGGGGTGTGCGTCCGCGATCCGCGTCATCTCCTGCTGGAACTCGAGGGCGGTGCGCCCGGCGCGCAGCTCGTGTTCCGGCCCCCGGAAAACGACCATGAGCGCGTCGCCGATCGTGTTGTAGAGCCCGCCGCCATGCGCCTGGAGCACGGCGGCCGCGGCAGGGAAGTAGGTGTCCAGCATCGCCTTGATCTCGGGCTCCGGGGTCCGCTCGGAGAACGCGGTGTAGCCCTGGAGATCGGCGAAGAGCACGCTGACCTCCTCCAGATGACCGCGCGTCTGCTCCTCGTAGATATCGCTGAAGATTTCCGCCGAGGAGCCCTCGAGTCGCCATTCGCGCCGCGCCGCTAGGCCGACGACCCCGAACGCGACGAGCATGAGCAGGTGCCATTCCCACCACGTTGTCTGCCAGTTGCGCGCGAAGGCGACCGCGAACATGGCTTCCGCCAGCAGGACGAGCGCGACGAGGATCGCGAGCGGGAGCGGCCGCGGGCGGGCGCGGTAGAGATGCCAGTAGCGCCAGACCCCGAAGCCGTAGGCGAGTAATCCGACGACGGCGAGTGCCGCGAGCGGACCGCGGGCGTCCTCCGGGGTGACGGGGTCGTCGAGCGGCGGCAGCGTCGAGAGCGAGACGGCGGCCCAGGCGGCCATGTGCAGGACCAGGAGCCCGTAGAGAACGCCGCGATAGCGGACGAGGAAGGCGGACGTCTCGGGGTGAAAGCGCACCGCCGAGGCGGCCGCGAAGAGCCCGGCTTCGAGGAGGCCGATGGCCGAAGCGATCTGGAAGCCGGCGTTCTTCCCCGCGAGGAGGACACCCGGCGTTGCGAGCGCGTGCAGCACCAAATACCCCGAGGTGGCGAGAAACGCCATCCCGACGAGGAGCAGCCGCGCGTCCGCCCGCCGCGCGGCCGCCTCCGCGAGCAGGAAGCCGAGCGCGAAGGAGAGGACCCCGACGAGCACGACAAGCCAGAAGTGCGCCGGATGGTTCTCCCAGGTCAGCTCGAGGCCGGGTGCGGCCAGCAGGACGATCAGTCCGACGAGCGGGAGGACGCAGAGCGCACCCCAGCCCGCCAGCCGGCTCACAAGAGGCTCTCCAGCGCGGCTCGGTACTCGGTGCCGCCGAAGTCGTTCAGGTGGTGGGGCTGCAGGTCGCGCTCCACGATCTCCTCGCCCCCTCGCTTGTACATGACCGGATAGATGTCGCCCTGTGCGTTCATCTCGATGGTGACCGCGATCGAGCCCTGCTCGCAGTGGTCGAGGAAATGCGCGAGGGGGACGATGCCCGTGCTCCCGTCCGGATAGACGGCGCGTGCCAGGTAGCCCTTCTGCGTCCAGATCTCCGGCCCCGCGCGGAGCTCGGAAAGAAGAAACGGGACGATCTCCTCCCGTCCGAGCACCTGCCATTCCTGCTTGTGGCCGAGGCGCTTCGCGATTTCCTGGGCGAGGAGGCGCGCGTTGTAGCGGAAGCCGCTCACCGTGCCAGAGGCGCTGCCGACGCCGTTCTTACGTAGGCCCGCGGCGCCCTGCATCGTGTTCCCCGCGAAGAACACGCCCCTGAGCGTCGTGCTCTCCCAGTAGGGCGTCAACGCGGGAATCCGGCCGTCGGCGACGGTGCTCAGGCCGAGCTCACGAAGATCCTGGATGGGGGTGCGAAAGCCCGTTGCGGCGATTGCCGCATCCGCCTCGAGCGCGATCGGGCCCGGGCGGGTCGTCCCCGCGGCCTGGAGTCTGAAGCCGCCGTTCTCCGTGCGCTCGATGCGCTCGACCGCGGCGTCGAGAGCGAAGGTGCCGCCGCCCCAGGAGGCGTCCTCCAGAGGCTCGAAGTAGCGCACGCGCACCGTAGCCATGGAGAGGACCGCCGTCTGCACAGGCCGGGGGGAAACGAGGAAGATCTGCCGCGCCCAGGGCTCGAGCCCGTCGGCGAGCTCGAAGCCGGAGTTGCGCTTCCCGATGATGAGGACGCTCTTGCCCTGGAACTCGCGCGCCTCCCTTGGCGTGTCGGCGTAGTGAGGAACGTCCTCGATTCCCGGAATCGGCGACTTCCACGGGTCGGTGACGCCCAGAGCGAAGACGACCGCCCGGCACCGGTACTCCCCGTCGGAGGTGACGAGCACGTAGCCGTCGTCTTCCTGCCGCGTGGACTCCCACCTGCAGCCGAACCGAACCTGAACTCCACCACGCTCCGCGAAGGCGACGAGCCCCTGCTCCATCTCCGCACAGGACGGGACCATGTATTGGCGGTTCATCTGAGCTGCGACGGTCGCTCTGAGCTCGGGCTCGTCGGCGAGGAGGCTGTTGTGGTCGTACCACTCGTACTCGCGCGAAGAGCGGTCGAAGGGGGCGTCGGGCTTCGTCCAGGAAAGGAGTCGCTGAAAGATCGGCCACTTGCGGAACATGCCGCCGGGCGAGTCGTCTTGGGAGATGACCGCGTGCACGACCCCAAGCCGGGAGAGCGCGTAGGCCGTCTGCAGCCCTCCGGGCCCGCTGCCGACGACGACGACCGGATACTCGCCGGGCGGATGAACTCCCTCTACGCCCGCCAAGCGAGGACTTCCTGCAACCGTCGCGCCTCCGTCACGAGCATCCGCAGCATTACCTTCGGATAGCTGAGCAGGAACGCCTCGAGCCGCGGACCGGGGATCTCCAGCACACGTACCGGGGTCTCAGCGGTGATGTCGGCGGTCAGCGGCTCGTCGAGCAGCGTCGAAATCTCGCCGAAGAAGTCGCCCTGCCGGAGGCGGTTCAGCTCCTCCCCGCTGAGCGTGACGGTCGCCTCGCCGTCGAGGATGACGTAGAAGCCCGTCCCGCTCATGCCGCGCCTCATGATGCGCTCGCCGGCTGCGAAGCTCCGCTCCGAGTCCGGGTCCGCGATCGCCTCGAGCTGGGCGCGGTCCAGGTCGGCGAAGAGGTTGAAGCGCCGGAGGGTCTCGACCAGGTCTTCGCCGTTGGCCATTCTGTGGCGACTCTACAAGTCGAGCTCGCGCGCGGCGAAATAGACGACCTCGGAGAACGTCGGGAACGGCTGGATCGTGTCCCGCAGCGTCGCGACCGGGACCTCGGCCCGCACGGCGAGGGTGAGCTGGCCGATCCACTCTCCGGCCTCCGGGCCAACGGCCACGGCGCCCACGACGACCTTGCGCTCGGGCTCCGCGAAGAGCTTGAGGAAGCCGGGCCGCTTCGGATCCTGGTACGTCGACGCGCGCGAGACCTTGTCCACTCCCCACTTGCCGACGACGGCGCCTTCGCCGCTCGTGTCCCCGACCGCGGCCACCTGCGGGTCGGTGAAGACCGCGGACGGGACGGCGTCGTAGTTGGCGACGAGGTCTCGCCCGGCGATGTTCGCCGCCGCGATGCGGCCCTGATACTTGCCGACGTGGGTGAAGAGCGCGACGCCGGTGACGTCTCCGGCTGCCCACACGTGCTCGGCGGCGCGCAGTCGCTCGTCCACCTTGATTCCGGTCTTGCCGATCTCGACGTCGAGATTCTCGAGCCCGAACCCGTCGACGTTGGGCCGTCGGCCCGTTGCGATCATCAGGTGCGTGGCTTCGAGCGGGGTTCGACCCTCGATGTCCAGCAGGTAGGCGCCCGGCCCGCCCTCCACCTTCTTCGCGCGCGCATCGAGGCAGATCTGGATGCCCTCTTCCCGGAAGACCTCGCCGAGGAGGTCGCCGGCATCGCGGTCGGTTCGCGGCAGGAGGTAGTCGCCGCTCTGCACGATCGTCACGTGCGTTCCCAGACGGCCGTAGAACTGCGCGAGCTCGCAGCCGACGGCACCCCCGCCCACGACGATCAGGCTCTCGGGAATCTCGCTCGCGCTCGTGCCCTCGCGGCTGAGCCAGGGCTGCACCGAGTCGAGCCCCTCGATCGGCGGCAGGGTCGGCCGAGAACCCGTGGAGACCATGAGCTCGTCGTAGGCCAGCTCGCGCCCGTCGACCTCGATCTTGCCCGGCTCGGTGACGACGCCCTTGCCGCGCACGAGCTCGGCGTCGAGGTCCGTGACCCACTTCACCTGGCTCGTGTCGTCCTTCTCGGCGTTCTTGTCGCGCCACCAGAAGATCTGCTCCGGATCGAGCGTCGCCTCGACTCCGTGGGCGCCCTTCGCGCGGAAGGCAATCTCCACGGGTCGCAGCAGCGTCTTCGACGGGATGCAGGCCCAGTAGGAGCACTCGCCTCCCACGAGCTCGTCCTCGACGAGCGTGATCCGAATCTCCTTGTCGAGACGCCGGAGTGCGGCGATGAACGCCTCGCCGCTCACTCCGCCGCCGAGTACGACGACGTGTCTCGGCATCAGTGCGGGAAAGGCAGGAAGGACACGGCGTCGGTGGCGATGTCGAGGAGTGGCTGCGCCGCCACGAAGCTCCCGATCGTGACGACGACCGCCAGGAGGACCGAGGTGCCGAGCGCCAGCTCGCGCGGGGGCGAGCCGCCCGCGGGAGCCATCCTCGCCGCTGCCGGCTGGAAGTACATCGCCCGGACGACGCCGAGGTAGTAGTAGACGGAGACCGCCGTCGCGACGGCGCCGACGATGGCGAGCCAGGCCCAGCCGCGGTCGACCGCCGCCGAGAAGGCGTAGAACTTCCCGATGAAGAGGCCGGCCGGGGGCAGTCCGATGAAGCCGAACATGAAGAGCGTCATCGCGGCTCCCAGACCCGGCCGTTCCCAGCCCATGCCGGCCATGTCGTCCAGCGTGACCGGGCGCGCAAGCTCACGCTCCCTCGCCCCGACGATCGCGAACGAGCCGATGCTCATCGCCGCGTAGGGGATCAGGTAGTACATGAGCGCCCGGCCCCCGAGCGAGGTGCCGACCGCGATCGGCATGAGCAGGAAGCCTGCGTGCGAGATGCTGGAGTACGCGAGCATCCGCTTCACGTTGGTCTGGACGAGGGCCCCGAGATTCCCCCAGGCGAGCGAGATGCAGACGATGACCGCGAGCGAGATCGTCCAGAGGTTCTCCTCGGAGGGGAACGCCGTCACCAAGAGGCGCATCGTCAGGACGAGCGCGGCGATCTTCGTCGCGGCGGACATGAATGCCGTCACCGGGGTGGGCGCGCCCTCGTAGACGTCCGGCGTCCACATGTGGAACGGCGCCGCCGAAGCCTTGAAGCCGAGCCCGACGATTATCATCGCGAGGCCGGTGACGAGGAAGAGCCTGTCTGCGTCCCCCGAGGCGGCGGCGATGTCCTCGAAGCCGAGCGCGCCGGTTGCCCCGTACACGAACGCGCTTCCGAAGAGCAGGATCGCCGAGCCGAAGCTCCCGACGATGAGGTACTTGAGCCCCGCCTCGAGCGAGGCGACCTCCTCGATCGCCAGCGCACAGAGGATGTAGAGCGAGATCGAGAACCACTCGAGCCCGAGGAACATCGTCATCAGGTCGTTGGCGGCGACGAAGAAGCACATGCCGGCTGCCGCGGTGAGGAGCAGGGTGTAGTACTCGCCCATCCGCTCACGGAGGACGTAGGCATACGAGACGCCGACGGCCAGGAGGCCTGAGCCGATGATGAGCACCTGCGCGAGCTCGGCGAGCCGGTCGCGCCGCAATGCGTCCGCGACGATGGACGTGCCGGTCTCGTCCATCTGGAAGAGCGCCACGGCTGCGGCGCCGGCCCCGATGAAGCACCCGATCGAGACGAAAGCGCAGAAGTGTCTCCTCCATCCGTGCGGCAAGAAGAGCGGGACGAGCAGGCAGATCGCCGCACCGCCGAGGAGGACGAGCTCCGGCGAGAGCGCGGCCCAGTCGATGGACGGTGTCTGGAACGCGGTCACGGCGCCGCCTCGAACTGCGAGCCGACGGTGTCGGACGGCCTGCCGCCGAAGGAGTGGTCAGTGATCGCCGCAGGCCAGAACGAGAGCGCGAGCAGGAGGGTGACGAGCGGGACGATCACGCTGATCTCGGCTGGACGCAGGTCAAGCGCCGCCTCGGTTACCGCGGGGCCTGGATCCCTGTGCAGCACCGCGGAGATGAGGCGGAGCATGTACATCGCGGCGAGCACGATCGCGACAGCGCCCGCGACGGCCCAGCCCCAGCCGCGCGTGAAGATGCCGTTGAGGATGAGGAACTCGCCGGCGAACGCGCTCGACCCGGGCACCGCGAGCGCGATGACGCCGGTGGTGATGAGCGTCGTCGCAAGAACCGGTCGGCCGCGCGCCATGCCGCCGAGGCGGACGAGGTCGCCGGTCGCCGCGCGCCGTTCCACCGAACCCGCCAGCAGGAAGAGTGCCGCGGAGATGAGGCCGTGCGTGACCATCTGCAGCACGGCTCCCGAGAGACCGGAGTCGTTGACCGCGAAGAGCCCGATGATGATCAGGTTCATCTGGGCGAGGCTCGAGTAGGCGATCACGCCGCGGATGTCGGGCGCGCGGAAGGCGAGGAGCGAGCCGTAGACGAGGCCGATCGAGGCGAGGACGAGCACCACGTTCCTCCAGTCCGCCACGACTCCCGGGAAGAAGACGAGCCCGATGCGCAGGAAGCCGTACGTCGCCGCCTTCGAGATGACGCCCGAGAGAATCGCCGAGACCTCGGCGGGCGACTCACGGTAGGCGTCCGGCAACCAGCCGTGGAAGGGCCACAGTGGCGCCTTGACGGCGAACGCCGCGGCGAAGCCGAGGAAGATCCACGTGCTCCCGCTCTGCCCGATCCCCTGCATGTCGAAGGTGCCGGCCGAGAGCCCGAGCGCGATCACCGAGACGAGCATGAGCAGCGAGCCCGCGAGCGTGTAGACGACGAACTTGATCGTCGCCCCCATGCGGCCGGCCCCGCCCCAGACGCCGATGAGGATGTAGAGCGGGATCATCATCGCTTCCCAGAAGACGTAGAAGAGGAGGAGGTCCTGGGCGGCGAAGACACCGACGGTGGCGCCCTCGAGGAAGAGGAGAAGGCCGAGGTAGACGCCCATCCGCTCCCGGCCGGACCAGAAGCCGTAGGCGACCGCGGCTGTGAAGACGACGACCGTGAGGCCGACGAGCCAGAGCGAGAAGTCGTAGAGCCCGACGCTGTAGGAGACGCCGAGGTCGGAGAACCAGGAGTGGGACGCTTCGTCCTGCAGGCCCGAGCTCGCATAGTCGAAGTTGAGCGCCCGGTTCACCCAGATCACGAGCTCGGCGAGCGCGACGAGGAGGGCAGCGCCGCCCGCCGCGCGCGGGGTCGGCCACGGGACGATCCAGACGAAGAAGGCGCCTGCGATCGGGAGGAGGATGAGGATCGAGGTGAACATCAGGTGACGAGGATGAACACGATGGCGAGGACGGCGAGGCCGGCCGCAAGCGCGAAGGCGTACTCGCGGACATAGCCCGTCTGGAGCGAGGAGAGTCGGCGCGAGGCGGTGCGCACGCCCGACCCGAGCTCACCGAGCGAGGCCAGGAAGAGCGGCTGCTCGACGAAGCGGGTGAGAAAGACGGCCTTGCGCGAGGCGGGCTCGTAGAACGCGAGGTCGTAGGCCTCGTCGAAGTAGAACTTGTGCTCGAGCGTCCGCGCGGCCCACGGCCAGCGTCTGCGAGTCCGCGCGGGAACCTCGCTCGTCCGCCCCCACCAGAGCCATGCGAGCCCGATGCCCGCGACGGCGAGCGCCAGCGAGGCGATCACCGAGAACGTGAGCGTGACGCCGGTGGCCTCCTCCGCAGACTCCGCGACCGGGTCGAGCCAGTCCGTGACGAGCTGCCACCCCCAGGGCACCTGGAGCCACCCGCCGAAGATCGACAGGACGGCGAGGATCGCCACGGGCCAGGCCATCGCGAGCCCACCTTCGAAGCGCTTCAGGTGGAGGTGTTCGCGGGCGAACGGCGTCATCTCGCCCCAGAAGACGATGAAGAGGAGCCGGAAGGTGTAGAGCGCGGTCAAGAAGGCTCCGATCGCGCCGGCCGTCCAGAGGATCCACCCGAGCGTGCCGGCGCTCGCGGCGGCGCCGAGGATCGAGTCCTTGGAGAAGAACCCCGCGAAGGGCGGGATCGCTGCGAGGGCGAGCGCTCCGATCACGAAGACGCGGTAGGTGAACGGCAGCGCGCGGCCGAGGCCGCCCATGCGGCGGATGTCCTGTTCGTCGGAGAGGGCGTGGATGACGATGCCGGCCGCCATGAAGAGCAGCGCCTTGAAGAAGGCATGCGTCATCAGGTGGAACATCCCGGCGCCGTAGGCGCCGAGCCCGACGGCGACGAACATGTAGCCGATCTGGCTCATCGTCGAGTAGGCGATGACGCGCTTGATGTCGGTCTGCACGAGCGCGATGAGGCCGGCCAGGAGAATCGTGACGCCGCCGAGGATCCCCGCGAGGTCCTGGATCGCGGGAGCGAGCTCGAAGAGGACGTTGGTGCGCGCGATCAGGTAGACGCCCGCGGTCACCATCGTCGCCGCGTGGATGAGGGCCGACACGGGAGTGGGGCCCTCCATCGCGTCCGGGAGCCACGTGTGGAGCGGAACCTGGGCCGACTTCGCGACGGCGCCGCCGAGAAGCCCCAGCGCGATCAGCACCGCGGCAGCGCTCCCGTGCTCGACGACGTCGGAGCTGAAGACCGTGTCGAACTCCACCGAGCCCGTTCGTTGAATCAGCAGGAAGATCGCGAGGGCGAAGGTGGCATCGCCGAAGGCGTTCATGATGAACGCCTTCTTGCCCGCTGCCACCGCGGTCGCCCGTTCGTGCCAGAAGTTGATCAGGAGGTAGGAGCTGAGGCCGACCATGCCCCAGCCCGCGAGCAGGAGCACCAGGTTCCCGGCCTGGACGAGCAGGAGCATCGAGAAGACGAAGAGCGCCTTGTACGCGTGATAGCGCCGCTCCTCGACGTCCCCGGCCATGTAGCCGACCGCGTAGGCGAGGATGAGGAAGCCGACGCCGCTGACGATCAGCATCATGAAGACCGAGAGCTGGTCGACCTGGATCTCGGCGCCGATCTTCAGATCTCCCGCCGAGAGCCATGTCCAGAGCGTCGAGGAGTGCGTGCGTGCCTCCGGGTCCTCGCCGAGCAGGACGGCGAAGACGACGACCGAAGCGACGAAGGAGACGAGCGCCGACCCGGCCGCGAGGAACCCGGCGACGGACCGCGAGATCGCCGTGCCTGCGAGGGCGATCGCGACGACCGCGGCCGCCGGGGCGAAGAGCGCGATCCAGGCCGCAGCGATCATCCGTGCAGTGTGGTGAGCTTGTCGACGTCGAGATCCACCCGCCGGCGCGAGACCGCGACGATCAAGCCGAGGCCGACGACCGCCTCCGCCGCGGCGACAACCATGACCGTGAGCGCGAAGATCTGCCCGCTGCCCGTGCCGGTCTGGCGGGCGAAAGCGATCAGGGCGAGGTTGCCCGCGTTCAGCATGATCTCGAGCGCGAGGAGCACGATCAGCGGGCTGCGGCGGATGAGCACGCCGAAGGCGCCGGTGGCGAACAGGATCACCGAGAGGATGAGATAGGCGGCGACGCCGGGCCCGGGCACTAGGAGCGCTTTTCCTTCGGAACGGCGCTCCCGAGGATGACTCCGCCCACGGCGGCGACCAAGAGGACGATGGAGGTGACCTCGAAGGCGAGCAGGTGGTCGCCGAGGAAGAGGTGCCCGATCTCCGCCGGCGAGCCGAAGCTGTCCTCGACCTGCGCCGGGGTTGCGAGCTGGTCGCCTGCCGTCAGCGCGACGACCACCACGATTTCGACGGCGATCGCCGCCGCGGCCACGACCGCGGCGATGGACTGGAGGCTCGGCTTTCCGGCCCACGGCGCGTCCGCCCGTCCGCCGAGGTAGGCGATGACGAAGAGGAACATGACGACGACCGCGCCCGCGTAGACGAGCACCTGCGCCGCGGCGACGAACTCGGCCGCGAGCAGCAGATAGAGCACCGCGAGCGAAGCGAGGTTCCCGATCAGCGCGAGCGCGCTGTAGAAGGGGTTCTGGAAGAGGACGACTGCGATCCCGGAAGTGAGGAGCGAGAGCGCCGCGAGGATCCAGACCACCCAGACGATGAACTCCTCCACTACGACTCCAGCTTCCAGACGGGCTGTGGCGTGTCGTAGAGGTCGCGGTCGGCGACCGGCACGCGCTTCACCGGCGGCGCGAGCAGCATGTCCTTCGTGTAGATGAGGTCGTCTCGCGAGTACTCGGAGAGCTCGTACTCGGCCTCGAGCGTGATCGCGTCGAACGGGCACGCGAGCTCGCAGTAGCCGCAGAAGATGCAGCGCGAGAGGTTGATCTCATAGATGCGCGCGTAGCGCTCGCCTGGAGAGACCCGGTTGTCGGCGGTGTTCTCGTCCGCGACGACGCGGATGCAGTCGGCCGGGCAGGCCGCCGCGCAGAGCGAGCAGCCCACGCACTTCTCGAGCCCGTTTTCGTGCCGCCAGAGCCGGTGCCGACCGCGGAAGCGAGGGTAGACCGGTCGCTTGTACTCCGGATACTGCTGTGTGATCGGCTTCTTGAAGATCTGCCGGAACGTGACGGCGAAGCCTTTGACGCTGTCGAAGGGTTGGGGACTCATAGCAGCGCCACCAGGATTGCCGTCACGAGCGCGTTCAACGTCGCGACCGGGAGAAGCACCTTCCACCCGAACCGCATCAGCTGGTCGTAGCGGAGACGCGGGAGGGTCGCGCGCAGCCAGATGAAGACGAAGATGAACGCGCCGAGCTTCAGGAGGAACCAGATCGGGCCCGGCAGCCACGGCCCGCCCCAGCCGCCGAAGAAGAGCGTCACGGCGAGGCCGGAGAGCGTGATCATGTTGATGTACTCGGCCGTCGAGTAGAGCCCGAAGCGCATGCCGCTGTACTCGGTGTGGTAGCCGGCCACGAGCTCCTGCTCGGCCTCGGGGAGGTCGAAGGGCGGCCGGTTGGTCTCCGCGATCCCGGCGACGAAGAACACCAGCAGCCCGACGAACTGCGGGGCCGCGAACCAGATCGTCTCCTGCTGTTTCTCGGCGATCTCGACGAGGGAGAGCGACTTGCCCATGATCACGACGCCGAGCACGGAGAGCGCGAGCGACACCTCATACGAGACGAGCTGCGCCGCGGTGCGCATCGAGCCGAGCAGCGAGTACTTGGACTCGCTCGCCCAGCCGCCGACGAGGAACGCGTAGATCCCGATCGCGCCGAGGGCGAAGATCAGCAGGAGGCCGATGGAGACGTTCGCGATCCAGCCTGTGATGACGTAGTCGCCGACGTGCCACACGCCGCCGAACGGAATGACGCTGAACGCCGCGAGCGCGGTGAAGCATGCGACGGCCGGCGCAGCGATGTAGAGGAGGTCGATCGCATTCGCGGGGAAGAAGCTCTCTTTGCGGAGAAGCTTCACGAGGTCGGCGATCGGCTGGAGCAGCCCGAACGGGCCCGCTCGGTTCGGGCCGTAGCGCAGCTGCATGCGCCCGAGGAGCTTGCGCTCGAGCCACGTGGAGTACGCGAAGGCGGCCATGACGAGGTTGATGACGACGAGCGCCTTGATGACGTCGATCCACCAGGGCTGGTTCAGGTCATTCACGAATGTCCTCCTTCGTCGGACATTCGTGAAATAGAAACCCGGTCTCCGAGCCCGTCGGCATGCTCCGACGGAATCCGAACGACTCCGTCTCGCAACTTCCGGTTGACGCGAGCACGCAACGTGCGGCTCGTTCCGTTCGACTGCACGGTCACCTCGGCGCCGCCGTCGATGCCGCGGGCGCTCGCGTCCTCGTGGGAGAGCTCGACCTCTGCGAGGGGGCGCTGGAACTGGAGCTGCTCGACGCGCTCGACGGCAGGCCCGCTGAAGAGCGAGCGGTAGCGAACCAGCGCGAGGCCCTTGCCTCCGTCCTCGGGCGCGAATGCCTTCGGTACGGACGCCTTGGCACCGGCTGCGTCGGTCTCGGGCAGCGCGGCGTGGTCCTCGGGAAGCATGGAGGGCCAGGGGTCGACGTTGACCCCGAAGCGGCCCGCCAGCCGGGCGAAGAAGACGAGCTCGTCCTCGGCGGGAGGCGCGACCGCGCGCCGCTGGCGCTGCGGCCTGCCCTCGAGGTTCACCGTCGTCCCGTCGCGCTCGAGGTAGCTCGTGCCCGGAACGACGAGATGCGACCAAAGCGTCGCCTCCGACTCGAACATCGCAGTGGTGAGCACGAACGTCGCTCGCTCCGCGAGGTCCCGGACCTGCGGATTCGCGGCCGCATCGTCGCCCGAGACGACGAGCGTGCCGATCTCGCCCTCCGGCATGTCGCCCGGATCGCCCCAGGCTGCGGCGACTCCGCGCCCGTTCGGCGTGCGCGGAAGGAGGTAGACGGACGCCTTGTCGCCAATGCTCTCCGCGAGGGCGAGCGCGTGTGCTCCGCCGGTGGCGTCGTCCTCCGACCACACGATCGCCACGCGCTCCGCTCCTTCGATGCTCTGCCTGGCCTCGCGGAGCTCAGGCGCGGGTCTCTTGCCCTGCAGCTCGGAGGCGGCCCACCCGGCGCTTCCCGGCTGCAGCGCGACGGAGCCCGCCGGATTGAAGGTGATCACCTCGGCGCCGCCGCGGCGCGCGGCACGGAGCCAGAGATCGAGAACGGGTGCCCGCTCGACCACCGGCTCGTCGCCGAAGACGAGGCAGACATCGGCCTCGCGGATCGCCGAGATCGGCGCGCGGAAGCGGTCGAGCCCCGGGTGGAACGTGTCCGGTAGGAGCGCGCTGCCTCCGCCGAGACCCTCCTGCACGAGGCGGGCGATCGCGGTTGCCTGCTCGACGGTCTCGCTGCCCGAGAAGGCGACGACGACCGGGCCGCCGGCTTCCTTCAGGCCGCGCTCGGCCTCGTCGACGGCGCCATCGAAGGAGACCGGCTCGAAGCCGCGGCGGCGGACGCGGCGTCGGGGGATGGAAATGCGGTCCTCGGCCCGAAGGTGCTCGTAGGCGAAGCGACCCTTGTCGCAGAGCCAGCCCTCGTCCACCTCGGCGTGGTTCCTGGAGAGGATGCGCGCGACCTTGCCCTCGCGCGTCGTCGCCCAGGTGTTGCAGCCGACCGGACAGAGGCCGCAGACCGTCGGCACGTTCTGGATCTCCCACGGCCGCGCCCGGAAGCGGTAGGTCGTCGAGGTGAGCGCGCCGACCGGGCAGAGCTCGAGGACGTTGCCGGAGAAATGCGCGCGGTACGGCTCGTCCTCGAAGGTGGCGATGATCGAGCCCGCGCCGCGGTTGAGCGCAACCAGCTGGCCGTCCTCGGCGACGGTCTCGGAGAAGCGGGTGCAGCGGTAGCAGAGGATGCAGCGTTCGCGGTCGAGCGCGATCAGGGGAGAGACCGGAATCGGCTTGTCGAAGGTGCGCTTCGGGAAGCGCATCCGCGTCGCGCCCGGGCCCCAGCGGAAGGTGAGGTCCTGCAGCGGGCATTCGCCGCCCTTGTCGCAGTCCGGGCAGTCGAGCGGGTGGTTCAGGAGGATGAACTCGAGGACGGCATTCTGGCCTTCGGCCGCCTTCGCGCTCGTCTGCGCGGTCGAGAGGACGAGTCCGTCCTGGGCGGTCATGGTGCAGGCGGCCTGGAGCTTCGGCATGCCCTCCACCTCGCAGAGGCACATGCGGCAGGCGCCGACGGGCGCGCCGAGCCTCGGCTCGTAGCAGAAGACAGGGATCTCGATTCCGGCTTCGAGTGCGGTCTCGACCATCCCCTGGCCCTTGGGAGCCTGGATCTCGCGGCCGTCGATGGTGACGGTGACGAGCTCGGGGCTGCTCACGCCGGCACCTCGATCTCGGCGCGGATCCTGGCGTGGTGCTGGTCGACCGGCGCCATCACGTGGTCGAGGGTCGACTCGCCGTGGAATGGGCACCCGCCCTCGTCGATGTGGCGCTGGTACTCGTCGCGGAACTTGGCGACGTAGCTCGCCACAGGCATCGCGGCCGCGTCACCGAGCGGGCACAAGCAGTTGCCCAGAATCCGGTCGCAGACGCTGAGGAGGAGGTCGAGCTCGCCCTGCGAGGCTTCCCCTTCCTCGATCTTGCGCAGGATCGAGACCATCCAGCGCGTGCCCTCGCGGCAGGGCGTGCACTTGCCGCAGGACTCGTGCATGTAGAACTGCGCGACGCGGAGGCCGAGCTGCACCATGCAGCAGCGGTCGTCCATGACGATCACGGCACCGGAGCCGAGCATCGTGCCGCGGGCGGCCATGGCGTCGAAGTCGAGCGCCGTGTCGACCTCGTCCGCGGTCAGCACCGGCACCGACGAGCCTCCCGGGATGATCGCCTTCAGTGCGCGACCCTCGGGAATCCCGCCGCCGAGGTCGTAGATGAGCTCGCGGAGGCTCGTGCCCAGCTCGACCTCGTAGTTCCCTCCGTTGGCCACGTTGCCCGAGAGCGAGAAGACGCGCGTCCCCGTCGAGTGCTCGACACCGAGCTTCGCGTACTCCGCGCCGCCCAGCTCGAGGATCTTCGGGACCGTGGCGAGGGTCTCGACGTTGTTGATCAGCGTCGGCGAGGCGTAGACGCCCGAGATCGCCGGGAACGGCGGCTTCGAGCGCGGCTGGCCGCGCTTCCCCTCGAGCGACTCGAGGAGCGCGGTCTCCTCGCCGCAGATGTATGCGCCCGCGCCGCGGTGGACGACGACGGTGAGGTCCCAGCCGGAACCGAGGACGTTCTTGCCGACGAAGCCTGCTTCGCGCGCCTCTTCGAGCGCGTCGCGCAGGATCTCGAACTCGGTCAGGTACTCGCCGCGGATGTAGATGAACGCCGTGTTCGCGCCGATCACACGCGCGGCGATCGCGACTCCCTCGATGTACATGTGCGGGATCCGGGCCATGATCTCGCGGTCCTTGAAGGTGCCCGGCTCGGACTCGTCGGCGTTCGAGACGAGGTAGATGGGCTTCGCGCTGTCCTCGGCCTTGGGGAGGAAGCTCGCCTTGCGACCCATCGGGAAGCCGGCGCCGCCGCGGCCGCGGACGTCTGCGGCGAGCAGCTCGTCGAGAATCTTCTCGCGCTTCGTCTTCAGGGCCTTCCTCAGGGACTTGTAGCCGCCGACCTGCTCGTACTCGGCGAGCTTCGTGAGGTCGCGCCCCTCCGCGTCCTTGAAGAGGAGCTGTGTCTGGGCCTCCTTACTCAGCGCCATTGCGGAGCTCCTCGACGATTCCCGGCACGTCCTCGGGCTTGACCGGCTCGCGGTAGCGGTGGTCGACGGAGACGACGGTGCCCCAGCCGCAGCCGCCCGCGCACTCGATCGTGCGCAGGGTGAACTCGCCGTCCTCGGTGGTCTCGCCGGCCTGGACGCCGAGCTCGTCCTCGAAGGCCTCGAGCACCTGCTGCGCCCCGACGAGCGCGCACGAGACGTTGGTGCAGACCTCGATCATGTGCCGGCCGACGGGCTCGAGGTGGAACATGTCGTAGAAGCTCGCGACTGCCTTGCAGTAGGCGGGCGTGAGGTCGAGTGCCTCGCCTACGTCCCTGAAGGCATCAGGGGGCAGCCAGCCGTAGTGCTCCTGGGCGAGCCTGAGAGCGGGCATCACCGCCGAGCGCCGCTCGGGATAGCGCGCCGCGATCGTCTGGATCTCGTCGTAGAGCGCGTTGGCCGCCATTAACGGTCGCAGTCCCCCATGACCGTGTCGAGCGAGCCGAGGATCGCGATCAGGTCCGCGACGAGCGAGCCGGCGACGGTGGTCGCCGTCGCTTCGAGAGCGACGAACGACGGCGCGCGGAACTTCACCCGCCACGGCTTCGACCCCCCGTCCGAGACGACGTAGCAGCCGAGTTCGCCGCGGGCCGACTCGATGGCGACGTACACCTCGCCGGCGGGGACGCGGTAGCCCTCGGTCACGAGCTTGAAGTGATGGATCAGGCTCTCCATCGACGTGTGCAGCTCGTGGCGCGGCGGCAGGACGATCTTGCGGTCGTCCACGGTCCACGGGCCCTCGGGCATGCCGTCGAGGCACTGCTGGACGATGCGCGTCGACTCGCGCATCTCGTCCATGCGCACCTTGTAGCGGTCGTACACGTCTCCGTTGAAGTAGACGGGCACGTCGAAGTCGACCTGGTCGTAGGCGAGGTAGGGCTCGACCTTGCGCAGATCCCAGTCGACGCCGGACGCGCGCAGCACCGGCCCGGACTGGCCGAGCGCGATCGCGTCCTCCGCGCTCAGGAGGCCGATGCCCTTCGTCCGCTCGAGCCAGATCGCCTGGCGGTCGAGGAGTGCCTCGTACTCGTCGACCCGGGCCGGGAACATGTCCGCGAACTTCCGGCACTCCGTGAAGAAGCCGGGCGGGATGTCCTCGGCGAGCCCGCCGGCCTGGAAATAGCGGGTGTGCATCCGGACACCGGTGACGAGCTCGAAGAGGTCGAGCACGGCGTCGCGCTCGCGGAAGCAGTACCAGAGGAGGGAGATCGCTCCCAGCTCGAGCGCGCCCGTTCCGAGCCAGATCAGGTGCGAATGGATCCGGCTGAGCTCGCTGAGGAGTGTCCGCATCCACGTGGCCTTCGGCGGCGGCTCGACCCCGAGGAGCTTCTCGATGGCGAGCACGAAGGCGAGCTCGTTGATCTGGAAGGACAGGTAGTCGATCCGCTCCGGGTACGTGATCGCCTTCCACCACGTCTTCTGCTCCATGTTCTTCTCGAAGCCTGTGTGGAGATAGCCGATGACCGCCTCGACGCCCTCGACGCGCTCGCCGTTCAGCTCGACGATGAGGCGAAGGACGCCGTGCGTGGAGGGATGGTTCGGCCCGAAGTTGACCTCGAGGATGTCGTCGTCCTCGCGGAGGGCAGGGTCGACCTGCAGCACCGTCGGGATCGGGCTCGGGATCCTGGTCCCGGTGTAGATCGCCGCGTGTCTGCGCGCCGCGGTGGTCGGCATCACTCGGCCCCGGAGAAGCGCACCGGCTCGCCCCCGATGGGGTAGTCCTTGCGGAGGGGGTGGCCCTCCCAGTCGTCGTCCATGAGGATTCGCTTCAGGCCCGGGTGGCCTTCGAACTCGATCCCCATCAGGTCGTAGGCCTCGCGCTCGTGCCAGTCGGCTGTCGGCCAGACCGAGACCACGCTCGGAACCGGCTCGCCGTCGTCGCACCAGACCTGGATGCGGACCCGAGGCGCCTCACGGACCCCTGAGATCACGGTGACGAGGTGGTACGAGACCGAGAAGCGCTTCGCCTTCGGCTCGGGCTTCTTCGCCAGACCCCACGAGCCGGGGCGGTTGATGTCCCGTCCTTCGCGGTGGCCCCAGTAGCCGGCCACCGTCCGCTCGTTCCAGCCGAGGTAGTCCGCGGCGGCGATGTCGGCGAGGAAATTGAAGCCGCGCTCGTCGCGCAGGTACTCCGCGGCCTCACGCAGCCGCGCAGTCTCGACGACGACGGTGGTCTCGCCGCGTTCCTCGCTCGCGGAGGCGAAGCCGGGGACGTCGGCGAAGCTCACGACGCGACCCCGCGGATCTCGTAGGCGGGCGGAACCCCGGCGAGGATCTTCTCCTGGAGGCGGACGATTCCCTCGAGGAGCGCCTCGGGCCTCGGCGGGCAGCCGGGCACGTGCACGTCCACGGGCACGACCTTGTCCACACCCTGGAGAACGGCGTAGTTTGCGAACATCCCGCCGGAGCTGGCGCAGGCGCCCATGGCGATCACCCACTTGGGCTCGAGCATCTGGTCGTAGAGCCGGCGGATGACGGGCGCCATCTTGATCGACACGCGGCCGGAGATGATCAGGAGGTCGGCCTGGCGCGGCGACGAGCTGAACCGTTCCATCCCGAAGCGCGCGATGTCGTAGCGCGACGAGACGATCGACATCATCTCGATCGCGCAGCAGGCGAGGCCGAACGTGTCGGGCCAGACCGAGTTGGACTGCGCCCAGGCGACGGCCTTCTCGACCGTCGTGATCAGGAGCGCGTCCTCGATCTGCTCGAGCTCCTGCTCGAAGACGCCCGGGCCGCGGTCGGGCCAGAGCGTCCGCTCCGTGCGGAGCCCGGCCTTCGCCGCCGGGCGGTCGGAGACGAGCGGGAGCTTGCGGGCTAGTGCCACTCGAGGGCCCCCTTGCGCCAGATGTAGACGTAGGCGACGGCCAGGATCGCGACGAAGACCAGGAACTCGACGAAGCCGAACCAGGCGAGGGCGTCGAGCTGGACCGCGAGCGGGTACAGGAAGACGATCTCGATGTCGAAGAGGATGAAGAGCATCGCCGTGAGGTAGAAGCTCACGGTGAAGCGGCGCTGCTGGCCCGGCGCCTCCTGCGAGACGCCCGACTCGAAGGGGAGCATCCGCTGCTTCGTCCGCGATCGCGGCCGCGTTGCGAAGACGAACGAGCCGAAGATCATCGTCGCCGGGATGAGCGCCGCGAAGATGGCGTAGATGAGAAACGGGAGCCAGTCGGCGAGCACGTGTCCTCTGATCCCGAGGCCGGGGTCGGGAGCGAACGCTACCACTCCCGTCCACACGCACGAGCACCGAGCGAATCCCGCTCTGGACGGTCGATTCGCGTGTCACAAAGTCGGCCGCCCGCGTGCCCTCGGGCCGGTCGGCTACCATCGAGTCGTATGGAGATCGCCGAGCGCCCCACCGAGACGCTGCTCGACCTGACGCCCTTCGCCGCGCAGAAGGTGAAGGAGCTGATGGCCGAGGAGCCCGACGGTGACACGCTGGTCCTGCGCGTCGCGATCCAGGGCGGCGGGTGCTCGGGCTTCCAGTACGGGCTCGGCTTCGACACCGGCGTCGCCGAGGGCGACCACGAGCTCCAGCTCGAGGGCGTGCACATCGTCGTCGACCAGTTCAGCGCCCCGTACCTGCAGGGCGCCCGGATCGACTACCTGACGGGCCTCCAGGAGTCCGGGTTCAAGATCGACAACCCGAACGCGGTCTCGTCGTGCGGCTGCGGCCATTCGTTCCAGGTCGAGGAGGGCGAGGAGCTCCCCGAGGGAACGCAGGTCGGCGGCTGCGGCTCCGGCTGCAGTCACTGAGCTTGCCCGCGAAGCAGGAATCCGCAGAAGCGGATTCCCGCCGCTCGATCCCTCGCCTGCGGCGAGGGCAGACCCCTGAAGGCGCCCGCTGCGCGGTCGCAACTGCCTCTTTGCATCCTCGGCCTTCGTAGGATCGCGCGATGAGCGATCCCTTACGCGCCGCGGTCGTCGGCTCCGGCCCCGCCGGGTTCTACGCCGCGGGGGCGCTGCTCGCGAGCGACGACCCGTCCGTCGCGGTCGACCTGATCGACCGGCTCCCGACGCCGTGGGGGCTCGTGCGGCTCGGCGTCGCCCCCGACCATCCGAACATCAAGGCGGTCTCGCGCGCGTTCGAGAAGATCGCCGGCCACGAGCGGTTCAGGTTCTTCGGGAACGTCGAGGTCGGCCGCGACGTCACGCAGGAGGAGCTCGCCGAGCGCTACGACGCGGTCGTCCACGCGTTCGGTGCGCAGACCGATCGGCAGCTCGGGATCCCGGGCGAGGACCTCGCCGGCTCCTGGCCCGCGACCGCGTTCGTCGCCTGGTACAACGGCCACCCCGACTTCCAGGACCTCTCGTTCGACCTCTCGCACGAACGCGCCGTCGTGATCGGCAACGGGAACGTCGCCCTCGACGTCGCGCGGATGCTGGCGCTGACCCCGGAGGAGCTCGCGCCGACGGACACGACCGACGCCGCGATCGCTGCGATCAACGCGGCCGGGATCCACGAGATCGTCGTCGTGGGAAGGCGCGGCCCGGTGCAGGCGGCGTGGACGCCCGTCGAGGTCGGCGAGCTGGGCGAGCTCGCCGGGGCGGACATCCTCGTCGAGCCGGCCGACCTCGAGCTGGACCCGGCGAGCGCCGCGGAGCTCGAGGCGGCGCCCCCGACGGTGCGCCGCAACGTCGAGCACCTCCGCGAGTACGCCGAGCGCGCGCCCGCCGGCCACCTGCGCGCGATCCGGCTCCGCTTCCTGCGCTCGCCCGTCGCGATCCACGGCGACGCTCGCGTCGAGTCGATCGAGCTCGTCCGCAACGAGCTCGTGGGCGGGCGCGCGGTGCCGACGGGCGACACGGAGACGATCGAGTGCGGCGTCGTCTTCCGCAGCGTCGGCTACCACGGCGTCGCGCTCCCGGGCGTGCCGTTCGACGCGTCGACGGGCACCGTCCCCAATGCCGGTGGCCGCGTGCTCGGCCCGGACGGCGGCCCGCTCCCGGGGCTCTACTGCGCCGGCTGGATCAAGCGCGGCCCGAGCGGCGTCATCGGGACGAACAAGAAGGACGCGACCGAGACGGTCGACCTCCTCCTCGAGGATGCCCGCGCTGGGCGGCTACCCGGGGGCTCGGGCCAGGACCTCGAGGTACTCCTCGCCGAGCGCGGCGTCGCGCACGTGCTGTACGCGGGGTGGGAGGCGATCGACGCGCACGAGCGCGGGCTCGGCGAGCCGCTCGGCCGGCCGCGAGTCAAGCTCGCGACGTGGGACGAGCTGCTCTCGGCCGCGCGGCCCGGCACGGGCGACTGACCGGCGCGCCGCCGGGCCGTGGCTAGACTCGGCGCCGTGAGCGCGACGGGCGAGCGGCGGGAGCTCTGGGGCGGGGAGACGACCAAGGCGGTCGCGAACTTCCCGGTCTCCGGCGAGCCGATCCCGATCGCGGTCGCGCACTGGCTGGGACGGATCAAGGCCGCCGCCGCACGCGTCAACGCCGACCTCGGGCTGCTCGACGCCGATGTCGCGCAGCGCATCGCCGCCGCGGGCGACAGGATCGCCGCCGGCGAGTTCGACGACCAGTTCCCGATCGACGTCTTCCAGACGGGCTCGGGCACGAGCTCGAACATGAACGCCAACGAGGTGATCGCGACCCTCGCCGGCGAGGACGTCCACGCGAACGACCACGTGAACATGGGGCAGTCGTCGAACGATGTCTTCCCGTCCGCGGTGCACCTCGCCGCGCTCGACCGCACGGTGGCTGAGCTCCTGCCGGCCCTCGAGCAGCTCGCGTACGCATTCGAGCAGAAGGCGGAGGAGTTCGACGACGTCGTCAAGTCGGGGCGGACGCACCTGATGGACGCCGTGCCGGTCACGCTCGGCCAGGAGTTCTCGGGGTACGCGGCCCAGGTGCGCCAGGGCGTCGCGCGGGTCTCGGACGCGCTGCCGCGCCTCGGCCAGATCCCGCTCGGCGGCACGGCGACGGGCTCGGGCCTCAACACCCATGCCGAGTTCGCGGCCAGGGTCCGCGAGCTCCTGCACGAGGCGACCGGGCTCCCGATCTCGGCGCCCGCCGACCCGTTCGAGTCGCAGGCGGCGCGGGACGGCCTCGTCGAGCTCTCGGGTGCGCTCAAGGTCGTCGCCGTCTCGCTGACGAAGATCGCGAACGACCTGCGGCTGATGCGCTCGGGCCCGCGCGCCGGGCTCTCGGAACTCTTCCTTCCCGAGCTGCAGAAGGGCTCGTCGATCATGCCGGGCAAGGTCAACCCGGTGATCCCGGAGGTCGTGACGCAGGTCGCGGCGCAGGTGATCGGGAACGACACGGCGATCACGATCGGCGGGATGAACGGCCACTTCGAGCTGAACGTCTACGTCCCGCTGATCGCGCGGAACCTGCTCGGGTCGATCGGCCTCCTGACGAGCGCGGCGACGCTCCTCGAGGAGAAGTGCGTCACGGGGATCGAGGCGAACCGGCCGCGCAACGAGGAGTACGCCGAGGGCACGCTCAGCGCCGCGACGGCGCTCAACCCGTACATCGGCTACGACAAGGCGTCCGAGATCGTCAAGGAAGCCGCGTCGTCGGGCCGCTCGCTGCGCGAGGTCGCGCGCGAGGCAGGCGTGGAGGAGAGCGTGCTCGACGAGGCGCTCGACTTCCACAAGATGGCCAAGCCGCACGGCTGAGCCGCCCAGCCCCCCAAGACAGCCTCAGCAGCCTCTCACCCCTTCAAGGGAATCTGATGTTCCCATTTGCCCTTTACCGGACGCCCGGCTAGGGTCAGGCCGCTCCGAGTCGCCTACTCGGAGGCAAGGGGAGACAACTTCAGAAGGGGAGACACATGAGGAAGCAGTTCCTCGCGCTCCTGAGCGGAGCGCTCGTCCTCGCCCTGTCCGCGGGCGTGGGCATCTCCATCGCGGCCGGTCCGCCGGCCGGGACGGCCACTCTCGACGGGGTCGCCGCAACCGGCGGCTCGGACAACCTCGAGAGCCCCTATTCGAAAGAGCAGTCCGCGCGTCGCGCCAAGGCGCAGGAGCTGCTCCTCAAGGGGAAGATCCCGGCGGGCACCAAGGTCGCCCAGATCGGCAAGGGCCGCTACGTCCAGCTCGCACGGGAGGACACCGACAAGATCTTCGTCGTCCTCGTCGAGTTCGGGAACGAGCGCTATCCGAACCCGATCTTCGCCGACAAGAACGCGGCGGGTCAGCCTGCGAGCAACGCCCAGCGCTTCGACGGGCCGTTGCACAACGAGATCCCGCAGCCAGACCGCAAGGTCGACAACTCGACGCTCTGGCAGGCGGACTACGACCAGGCCCATTACGTCGACATGTACTTCGACCGCATGGCCGAGTACTACGAGACGCAGTCGTCGGGCCGCTACTCCGTCGAGGGTGACGTCACCGAGTGGGTCAAGGTGCCGTTCAACCAGGCGCTCTACGGCCGCAACTACTGCGGCAGCATCGTCTGCAACACCTCGCGGGCGCTCGTGCGCGACGCGCTCGCCGTCTGGGTGAAGAGCCAGCTGGACGGCGGCAAGACGATGGCGCAGGTCCAGAGCTACCTGCGCTCGTTCGACGAGTGGGACCGCTACGACGCCGACGGCGACGGAAACTTCGACGAGCCCGACGGGTTCGTCGACCACTTCCAGATCGTCCACGCCGGCGGCGACGAGGCCGCGGGCGACCCCGTCTACGGGACGGACGCCATCTGGAGCCATCGCTCGTACGCGAACGTCCAGGGCGGCGGGCCGAACGGCTTCGCCGGCGTGAACGTGGGCTCGAACGGCGGCGCGCTCGTGCCGAGCCCGCTCGTGCCGAACAACCCGACCGGCGTCTGGGTCGGCGACTACACGGTCCAGCCGGAGAACGGCGGGCTCGGCGTCTTCGCGCACGAGTTCGGCCACGACCTCGGCCTGCCTGACCTCTACGACACGTCGGGGAACACCGGCGGCGCCGAGAACTCGACCGCCTTCTGGACGCTCATGTCCTCGGGCGCGAACATCGGCGACGGCGGTCCCGACGGGATCGGCGACAACCCGACGGACCTCGGCGCGTGGGAGAAGCTCCAGCTCGGCTGGCTCGACTACGCCGTCGCCGAGGCGGGCAAGCCGTCCTCGCATCGGCTCGGCCCGGCAGAGGGCACGACCCGGAACGGCAAGCAGGGCCTCGTGGTCGTCCTGCCCGACAAGGAGCAGGCGACTCCCGTGATCGCTCCCAAGACGGGCACCTGGGCGTACTGGAGCGGCATGGGCGACATGCTCGACAACACGATGACGAAGTCGATGACGCTGCCTGCCGGCGCCACGATCTCGGCCGACGTCTGGTACGACACCGAGGCGCACTTCGACTACGCGTTCCTCGAGATCTCGACCGACAACGGGGCCAACTGGACGCCGATCAAGACGAGCCTCTCCTTGCCCGCGTCGGACGACCAGGGGCAGTTCAACACGAGCGGCACGGGGTTCGCCGGCTCCAGCGGCGGCGCCTACGTGCCGATGGTGACCACCGTCCCGCTGCCGACCGGCGCCGTGCAGGTCCGGTTCCGGTACCGGACGGACCAGAACACCGGCGGCAAGGGCGTCGTGTTCGACAACATCGCGGTCACGGGCTCGCCGGTCGACGGCGCCGAGACCGACACCGGCTGGGCCTTCGAGGGCTTCAGCCGGATGCAGAACGGCGTCGGCGTGACGCTGAAGTTCAACGCCTACGTCGCAGAGAACCGCGGATACCGGGGCTACGACACGTCGCTCAAGACGGCGTACAACTTCGGCTTCCTCGACTCGAGGCCCGACTGGGTCGAGTCGTACGCGTACCAGGACGGGCTCCTGATCAGCTACTGGGACACGTCCTTCACGAACAACAACGTCGGCGACCACCCGGGCGGGGGCCTGATCCTGCCCGTCGACGCGCACCCGACGTTCCACCACGCGCAGGACGGCACGCTGCTCCGGCCGCGGATCCTGAGCTTCGACTCGACGTTCTCGAAGCAGGACACCAAGGCGATCACGGTCAACATCAACAGCAAGCCGACCACGATCCCGGCGCAGAAGGGCGTGGACACCTTCGACGACACGAAGGACTACTGGTTCGCGACCGAGAACGGCCACGCGACTCCGCACCCCGGGCGGTATCAGCCGGGCTGGAACAGCGTGAAGGTGCCGAAGACCGGCACGACCATCTCGATCAAGAGCGGTGGCCCGCAGAGCGCCACCATGGAGGTCGAGGTCGGTACGTCGAAGTAGCGCTACCGCGTCGCGTGAGACCGATCGGGCGGGGGCGACCCCGCCCGATCCGTTCTCGGGCGGTGCGCCTGCTCAGTCGATCGGAGGCGGGATGCACGGGACGATGGCCAGCCGTAGCGTCGCACGGCTCCCGCGGGTTCCCGTGGCGAGGATCGTGAACGCCCGCCCACACGGTCGTCCGACGAGGGTGAGCGAGGCGCGGAACGCGCCGCCCGCCCCCGCCTTCGTGACGACCCGCTTGGGGCCGAGCAAGGTCAGAGCAGTGACCGTCACCCGCTCGCCGGCTGCGAAGGCCGCGCCGCGGACGACCAGCGGCTCGTCGTCGACGAGCACGAGCCGCGG
>DATEOR010000079.1:0-11463 GCA_035273885.1 Gaiellaceae bacterium | reverse complement strand
CGTGGCCGCGAACTCGTCGGTCTGCGCGGCCGCCTTGAACGCGTCCATGTCCGGAAACTCCCACTCCGCGTAGTACGCGTAGCGCTGGCCTGTCGGCGCGCCGAAGACCTTGCCATGCCTGAAGGTGCCGCCCTCGACCAGTTCGCAGAGCTGGGCGTGCTGCTCGTAGCGGGCGGGGTCCGGCTCCTGCTCGTAGAGAACGAACGCTTTGATCATCGCCTGCGAAGGATTCCCGATTCGCGCGAAAGGCGCTGCTCCTTGCTAGGTCGTTCTCGTGCCCGCGACGACAAGCGCTTCCTCCAGGAGCTCGAGGCCTCGGTCGAGATCCTCGTCGGATACGACGAGCGGGACGAGAATTCGGATGACGTTGCCGTAGAGACCGCACGAGAGGAGGATGAGCCCGCGCTCACGGGCGGCCGCAGTCGTCGCGCTCGCCAATGCGCTCGCCGGGGTCTTCGTCCCACGGTCCTCGACGAGCTCGATCGCCAGCATCGGGCCGATGCCACGCACCTCGCCGACGGTGTCCACGCGTCCCTCGATCGCCTCGAGGCCCGCGCGAAGGCGCTCGCCGATCTCGTCCGCACGGCGCCGGAAGTCCTCGTTTGAGACCTCGTCCAGCACGGCAAGCGCCGCGGCGCAGGCGAGCGGGTTGCCGCCGAAGGTGCCGCCGAGCCCGCCAGCGGGGACGGCGTCGACGATCTCCGCCCGGCCGGTGACGCCCGCGAGCGGAAGGCCGCCGCCGAGCGACTTGCCCGAGACGAGCAGGTCGGGCTCGACTCCGTAGTGTTCGATCGCCCAGACCGGCCCGGTGCGGCCCACTCCGGCCTGCACCTCGTCGTCCACGTAGAGGATCCCGTGTCGCTCGCAGAGCTCCTGTAGGCGCGGCGGAAAGTCGAGTGGCATGTCCACGAAACCGCCCTCTCCCTGGACCGGCTCGAGCACGACGCAGGCGACCGACTGCGGGTCGACGTCGGCCTTGAAGAGCACTTCGAGCTCGTGGATGGCGCCCTCGGTGGTCACACCCCGATACGGGTACGGGGCCGGCGCGCGGTAGACCTCGGGCGCGAACGGCCCAAACCCGCGCTTGTACGGGACGACCTTGCTCGTCATGGTCATGGTCAGGAGCGTGCGGCCGTGGAAGGCGCGATCGAAGACGACGACCGCGGGGCGCCCTGTGGCCGCACGTGCGATCTTCACCGCGTTCTCGACGGCCTCGGCGCCCGAGTTCAGGAGGATGCTCTTCTGCTGCTCACCGCGGCAGGGAGAGAGCTCGGCGAGCCGGCGGCACACCTCCACGTACGGCTCGTACATTCCGACCATGAAGCACTGATGCAGGTAGCGGTCCGCCTGCTCGTGGATCGCGGAGACCACTGCGGGGAGCCCGTGTCCGGTGTTCTGGCAGCCGAGACCGCCGGCGAAGTCGATGTAGGTCGAGCCGTCGACGTCCTCGATGCGCGCGCCCTCGGCCCGGGCGACGACGAGCGGGGGTGTGGACACGCCCGCGGCGACGTAGCGCTCCCGCGCGTCGAGAACCTTCTCGGTCGCGTTCCGCTCTTGCAGCGACATTCGCGGAGTTTACAACCGCTGGAAATGGCTTTCTTCGTCCGCCGCGGCGCAAACGACGCGGTTATGCTCGCCGCCGTGTCCGCGAGCGGTGTCGCCATCTTCCTGTCGCTTGTGGCCGGAGTGGCAGGATCGGTTCAGGTCGCGGTCAGCGGCGCATTCGGAAAGCGCATCGGCGTCCTCGAGGCGACGGCTTTCGGCTCGCTCGGTGCGGCGCTCATCGTCTGCTCCATCGTGCTCGTCGCCCGGCAGGGCTTCGGAGGCGTGGTGGCCGGCTTCCGCGAGCCCGCCTGGCTCTGGCTGAACGGCGTCATGGGGGCGATCGTCGTCCTCACGATCACGTTCACGGCGCCGCGAATCGGCACCTTCGCGACGATCGGGCTCCTCATCGCCGGCCAGCTCGCGATGGGCGTCCTCATCGACTACATGGGGCTCTTCGGCCTCGACAAGATCCCGCTCTCGGCCGCGCGAATCGCGGGCCTCGTGCTCCTCGCGGGCGGAGCTCTGCTCGTGCTGAAGCGCTAGCCGGGGAGCTCGACCAGCGGCGCGAGGGCGTCCCAGCGGGCGATCTCGCAGCCGTTCGACCGGTTGAGAATGGTGCGGAGGGGTGTGCCGTCGGGCCCGACACCCTTCACCTCGGCGACCTGGTCGCCGCCGTAGATCTCCGTGCAGGCCATGTCCGTCGGGACCGCGTGCAGCGCCTCCGGGTGCGCTTCGAGGGCAGCGCACGCCTTCGCGGGATCGGCGTGAGTGCCGCCGTCAGGGTCACAGGTCAGCGTGGCCGTCCTGCTCGTTCCGTCGTTGCCCTCGGGCCAGTAGGTGATGGTCAGGTCGTAGCCAGGTTGAGGCGGCGGCTCGGCCGCATCGCCGCCGCCGGTGCCCGACCCGCAGCCGGCCAGGACGAGGAGCCCGACCAGCAGCCCGAGGCGGGCTAGAGACCCCATGGGTTGACGGGCTTCGCGCCCGTCCACGTGAGGACGCTCTTCGTCTCCAGGTACATCTCCAGCGTCTCGAGCGCGTTCTCGCGGCCGAAGCCCGACTGCTTGTAGCCGCCGAAGGGGAGACCGGGGAACGCCGTGTTCGGGCAGTTGATCCCGATGGTGCCCGCCTTGATCTGCCGCGCAAGGCGGTGCCCGCGGGCAGGGTCGCCCGTCCAGACCGTCGCGACGAGGCCGTACTGGACGTCGTTGGCGAGCTTCACAGCCTCGGCCTCGTCCTCGAAGGGGATGATCGAGACGACCGGGCCGAAGATCTCCTCCTGCGCGACGCTCATCGTGTTGTCCACCTTTGCGAGCACCGTCGCCGGATAGAAGGCGCCGTCCCCGTCGAGCGGATGGCCGCCGGTGACGACCTCGACGCCCTCCTCGAGCCCGGCTTCCACGAACCCGTGCACCTTGTCGCGGTGCGCCTGCGAGATCAGCGAGCCCATCTGCGTCTCCTCGTCGAGTGGGTCGCCGGTCTTCATCCGGCCGGCGGTCTCGGCGAAGCGGCTGACGACCTCGTCGTAGAGCGGCTTCTCGACAAACACCCGCGAGCGCGCGTCGCAGCTCTGCCCGGCCGCGTAGTAGACGGCGTAGACCGAGCTCGGGATCGCGGCGTCCAGGTCGGCGTCCGCGAAAAAGAGGTTCGGGCTCTTGCCGCCGAGCTCGAGCGAGACGCGCTTCACCGGCTCGGCGCAGAGGCGCATGATCTCCGAGCCGGTCTTCGTCGAGCCCGTGAAGGCGACCTTGTCGACGCCCGGATGCGCGACGAGGTGAGAGCCGGTCGTCGGCCCGGGGCCCGGAACGATGTTGATCACGCCGGCCGGGATTCCGACCTCCACGGCGAGCTCGGCCAGGCGAAGCGCGGAGAGCGGCGTGGCAGGGTCGGGCTTGAGGACGACCGTGCAACCGGCGGCCAGCGCCGGCGCCAGCTTCCACGAGGTCATCATGAAGGGGTAGTTCCAGGGGACGATCTGCGCGACGACGCCGACCGGCTCCTTCAGGGTGTAGGTGAGGACGGAGCCTCCCATCGGCACCGCGCGGCCGGCGATCGTGGCGATCGCGGACGCGTACCAGCGGAAGTACTCGGCCGAGACGGCGACCTCGCCCTTCACGGAGGTGACGGCCTTGCCGACGTTGCGCGTCTCGAGCTCGGTCAGCTCCCTGCGGTTGGCGACGATCGCGTCGGCGAGCGCGTGGATGAGGCGCGAGCGCTCGTTCGGCGGCGTCTTGCCCCACGGGCCCTCGAGCGCGGCGCGTGCGGCCGCAACGGCGCGGTCGACCTCCTCGGGGGACGCCATCGAGGCACGTCCGAGCGCTGCCCCGGTCGCCGGCTCGGCCAGCTCACGCACCTCGCCCGCCTCCACACTCTCTCCCCCGATGAAGAGCCCGTAGTCCTTGGTCGCGATCGCCATCAGTTCCCTCCGTCTCGTTCGAAGATGGCCGCCTGTCCCTGGCCGACGCCGACGCAGAGCGTAGCCAGCCCAAAGCGGCCTTCGCGGCGGCGCAGCTCGTGCAGCAGGCTGACGACGAGCCGGGCGCCGCTCATTCCGAGTGGATGGCCGAGCGCGATGGCACCGCCGTTCACGTTTACGCGCTCCGGGTCAAGGCCGAGCTCGCGGATCACCTGCAGGCTCTGGGAGGCGAAGGCCTCGTTGAGCTCGACGAGATCGAGGTCGGCAGCTTCGATTCCCGCGCGGGCCAGAAGCTTCTGAACAGCGGGGACTGGGCCGATCCCCATCACGCGCGGATCCACTCCCGCGACCGCGCTGGCGACGAAGCGTCCGAGCGGCTCGACGCCTAGCTCGCGCGCCTTCTCCTCACTCGCGAGGACGAGCGCCGCGGCTCCGTCGTTGATCCCGCTCGCGTTCCCCGCGGTGATCGTGCCGCCTTCCCGGAAGGCTGGCGTGAGCGTGGCCAGCTTCTCCAGGCTGGTGTCGGGACGCGGATGCTCGTCACGGTCGACCTGGCCGACGGAGACGAGCTCGTCGGCGAAGCGGCCGGCCTCCTGCGCGGCCGCCCACCGGCGATGGCTCTGGAGCGCGAACGCGTCCTGGTCCTCGCGGGTGATCTCGTAGCGCTCGGCGACGTTCTCGCCGGTCTCGCCCATGGACTCCAGCGGGAACATTTCTTCCATGCGCGGGTTCGGGAAGCGCCAGCCGAGCGTCGTGTCCCAGGTCGTCCCGTCGCCGTATTCCGGCTTCGCCGTCACGAGCGGCGCGCGCGACATGGACTCGGCGCCCCCCGCGACGAAGAGCTCGCCGTCTCCGGCGCGGATCGCGTGCGCGGCGCCGACGACCGCGGAGAGGCCCGATGCGCAGAGGCGGTTGACCGTGACGCCCGCGACGCTCTGCGGCAAGCCGGCGAGCAGCGCTCCCATGCGCGCGACGTTGCGGTTGTCTTCCCCGGCCTGGTTGGCGGCGCCGAAGTAGACGTCCTCGATCTCGGCGGGATCGACCCCTGCGCGCCCGACGGCTTCGCGGATGACGAGCGCCGCGAGGTCGTCGGGCCGCTGGTCCGAGAGCGCGCCGCCGTAACGCCCGATGGGCGTTCGGACTGCGGAGAGGACGACGGCTTCAGCCACGAAGCCAGTCTAGTCCCGCTCTACGAGACGAAATCGACGCGGACCGGCTGCTCGAAGGCACCGATCTGCTCGCCGCGGCGGAGAAGCTCTCCGACGGCCTCCCGGCCCTCGTCCCCGTAGTCCTCGGTGAGCCGGTTCACGTACATGCCCACGAAGCGGTCGGCGAGGCGCCGGTCGAGCCCGCGCCCATACTGGAGCGCGTAGGAGAGTGCCTCCTCGCGCGACTCGAGTCCCGCGGCGATCGAGGCGCGGAGCACCTCGGAAAGGTCGTGCAGCATGTCGTCGCCGAGATCCCGGCGCGCGACGTTGATCCCGAGTGGAAGCGGTAGGCCCGTCTCGAGGAGCCACCACTCGCCGAGGTCGACGACGTTCTGCAGGCCGTGCGACTCGTAGGTGAGCTGGCCCTCGTGGATGAGAAGGCCGGCCTGGGCGCGGCCGGACTTGACCTCGTCGATGATCTGGTCGAACGGAACCTCGCGGAAGCGGTAGTCGCCGCCGAGGAACATGCGCAGGACGAGGAAGGCCGTCGTCATCCGGCCCGGCACTGCGATCTCCATCTCCTTCAGGTCTTCCCGCGTCAGAGGCTCGGTCGAGACGACGATCGGCCCGTACCCGGAGCCCATGCTCGCGCCGTGCGGGAGGATCGCGTAGCGGTCCTGCACGAACGGATAGGCGTGCAGCGAGATCGCGGTCACCTCGAGGCGGCCCTCGAGAGCCCACTCGTTCAGCGTCTGGATGTCTTCGAGGACGTGCTCGAACGAGAAGTCGCCGGTGTCGACGACTCCCGCGCTGAGCCCCCAGAACATGAACGCGTCGTCCGGGTCCGGACTATGCCCCAGTCGGATGAGCAAGATGGCGAGGGTAACAACGTGGCCGACCCCATGTGCCGGGTGCCGACGCCGCGTACAATTTTGACGTGCCTAAACCTGAGCTCTCGGTCGCGATCCAGGACTACCTGAAGGAGATCTACAAGCTTCAGTCGTCCGGCCAGCGCGCGACGACGACGGCGATCGCCAAGGAGATGGGCGTCGCGCCTTCCTCCGTGACCTCCATGGTCAAGAAGCTGGCGGCGCTCGGGCTCGCGAACCACGCGCCCTACCGCGAGGTCGAGCTCTCGGACGCGGGCACGAAGATCGCCCTCGAGGTCATCCGCCACCACCGGCTCATCGAGCAGTACCTGGCGGAGACGCTCGGCGTCCCGATCGACGAGCTGCACGACGAGGCCGACCGGCTCGAGCACGTCATCTCGGAGGAGCTCGAGGCGCGGATCGACGAGCAGCTCGGCTACCCCACGCACGACCCGCACGGCGACCCGATTCCGGACGCGCGACTCAACGTCACGCTCCAGGACCTGCGCTCCCTCGATGTTCTCGAACCGGGGGAAGAGGCGACCGTGCGTCGCGTCCCCGACGGCGACGCCGACCTCCTCCGCTACCTCGCGGGGCTGACGCTCGTGCCGGGACAGCGCGTGACGATGCGGAAGTCGGAGCCCTTCGGCGGCCCGCTCACCGTGGACGTCGAGGGAAGCGAGCACGCGATTTCACGCGAGCTCGCCGAGCGGATAGGCGTTTCCTAGCTCGCCGAGTGGCCGAAGAACCAGCGCTCGAGCGGCTTCAGGAGCTCCTCTTCGTTGAAGCGCTTCACGCGCTCCTCGACGCCGTCGTCCGCGGAGACTTCCAGGTCGTCCGAAAGCGCGTTGTTCGCGGCCTCGAGCGCGTCGCCGAGCTCGTAGCCCTCGAAGATGTAGTCGTCCGCGCGGGGCGCCTTAACGGAGCGATTCTTCGGGTCGATCGCGCGGCCGACTGCCCAGAGGGCTCCCTGACGGCGCTCGATCCAGATGACGATCTCCTCGCGGGCACCGTCCTCTCCCACTCCGTGGAAGACTCGTTCTGCGAAGCGCGTGCCCGCTGGCTCGGACGGCACGGCTCCCAGGATACAATCGCCTCGTGTCCGAGACCGGGGAGCAGCAGCCGAAGAAGCCTGGGTTCTTCGCGCGGATCTTCGGCGGGAAGAGCGACACCGACCAGCACAAGTCGCTCTCGAAGATGGATTCGCTCGCCGCCTACGTCATCCGCGAGCACCGCTCCGGGCGGCCGCTGCAGGAGATTCTCGACGACCCCTACCTGAAGAACCGCGCCACCGACGAGCAGCGCCTTCGCCTGCTCGAGCGCCCCGATGTCATCCGGGCGGTGGGCGAGGACGTCGCCAACATGGCGGCGCATCAGGTCCGCGAGACCTAGCTAGAGCTCGGTTCCGACTCCGCGCTCGCGAGCGCGTTCGAGGACGAGGGCGCCGACGGCGAGGTCCTCCGCCGCGATCCCGAGGCTCTTGAAGAGGACGATGTCTTCGTCCTGGGCCCGGCCCTGCACCTCGCCGCCCACGACCTCGGAGAGCTCGTGCACCTCCAGCCAGTCGAGCACGCCGCGCTCGACGGGCTCGACGAGATCGCCGGCCTCGATCTTCGCCTGCTCCTTCGAGTCGCAGCACACGAAGGCGGCCCGCTCGACGACAGCGTTGTCGAGCTCGCGCGACTGGATCCGGTTCGCCCCCGCGGCACAGACGAGCGCGCCCGGCTTCAGCCACTCGCCGCGCAGCACCGGATCCTTCGAGCTCGTGATCGTCACGACCACGTCCATCTCGCCCGCGTCCTTGTTGTACTCCCCTGGCTCGGCGTCGAAGCGTTTGCAGAAACGGGCAAGTGCCTCCTCGTTTCGCGAGTAGGCGACGACGCGCTCGAGCTCCGGGAGCGCTGCGCGCATGCAGAGAACCTGGCTCTCGGCCTGCGAGCCCGTGCCGATCACCCCGAGCGACTTCGCGCCCGGCCTGGCGAGGTGGCGAGCCGCGACCGCGCTGGCGGCGCCGGTGCGGAGCTGGCCGAGCTTGTCCGCCTCTATGAGCGCCAGAACCTCCGCGCGATCGGCCGCGAAGAGGACGACGACGAAGCGCGCGCCTCCTTCGGAGACCCCATAGGTCTTCAGGCCCGCCACGCCGAGGTCGAGGTCGGCCGCGGCCAGCACGTTCATCACGCCGGGGTTGAGCCCGAGCCGGAAGCGTGGCCGAAGCTCGACGCGTCCGGCCGCCATGCGCCGGAAGCAGCCCTCGACCGCCTCGACCGCGTCCTCGGGCGAAAGCAGCTCGGCAACCTCGGATTCGCGGAGATAGAGCGGCATCGGGGCGCAGTAGTCTAGGGCGCGTGGAGCCGGTGCGGATCCCGCTCACGAGCCTCGACGCCGACGGCCGGGCGGTCGTCGAGGTCGCGGGCACCGAGATCGCGGTCTTCGTCGTCGACGGCGAGGCGCACGCCTTCGCCAACGCGTGCCCCCACGAGGGCAACCCGCTGCACGAGGGCGAAATCCTCGGCGACACCCTCACGTGCGCCTACCACGGCTGGAAGTTCGACCTAGGCACCGGCGCGTGCCTCTTCGGCGACGAGCCCGCCGGCATCTTCAAGGCAGAGATTCAGAACGGCGAGGTCGTCGTCACACCCTGACGCGCGACCAGGGGATCCCCGGGTCGGAGTATGCGTCCGGATGCAGGAGGTAGGCGAGGAGCTCGACTCCGTCGACAAGCCGCGGGCCGGGCCGGGAGAAATAGCCGTTCGCGTCCACGGCGAAGACACGGCTCTCCTGACGGGCCTTGGTGCCAAGAAGGTGGGCGCTGAGGTCGAGGGTGACCACCTCGCTGAGCGTGCGGTCGAGGTCGAAGCCGCACGGGGCGAGGACGACGGTGTCGGGCTCGAGCCCGGCAACATCCGTCCAGCGCATGCGAAAGGACGGCTCGCCGGCGATCCCGGCGATCTCCATGCCGCCCGCGGCCGAGACCATGTCGGGCACCCAGTGGCCGGCGGCGTACGGAGGCTCCAGCCACTCCGACACGTAGACGCGGGGATAGGTCTCCTTCTCTGCGAGGGCGGCACGCACGCGCTCGAGCCGTAGCCGCATGCCGTTCGTCAGCTCGTCGGCCGCAGCCTCGGCGTCGAGCCTCCACCCGAGCGCGGTGATGTGGCCGAGGACGCCGTCGAGAGTGGCCGGCGAGTAGTCGATCACCTCGACGTCGAGCCGGCGCACGTCGCCCGCCGACACGGCGCAGACGTCGCAGAGCTCCTGCGCGACGACCACGTCGGCCTGGACTTCCTCCCAGACGGCTTCGTCGATCGCGTAGAGGGGCTTGCCCGCCCGCGCGGACTCGGCCACCGCTGCGTCGATCTCAGCGCTCGAAAGGTCGTCGCTGTCGAGCTCGGAGGCCGTCACGCGCGGGAGCCCGGCTGCTTCCGGGGGCCAATCGCATTCGTGAGTGACGCCGACCACGCTTTTCCCCAAGCCAAGCGAAAAGAGGACCTCGGTGGCGCCCGGTACGAGGGAGCAGATGCGCACGGAACCACACTAGCGACGGCGGGTTACCCCCACCCCGGCCGGCGAGGTGAGCCCCACTGAAAGACGCAGGGTGCCTCCATCGTCTTGCAGGGGACGAGCGGCCAGAGTGAGCCCGTCACGCACGACCCCGACGCAAGGAGGAACCCGAAGTGATTTCCACCGGACAGACAATCGAGAACCCCGTCACCGGCGAGCGCGTCACGTTCCACCAGACCTCGCGCGACACCGGCGGCGAGTACGTGCTGATCGAGGCCGCGGTCGCTCCCGGCGGCGGCGTCGCCAGCCACGTGCACCCGTACCAGACCGAGGAGTTCGAGATCCTCAGCGGCTCGGTCGAGTTCACGAAGAACGGCGAGAAGGTCCTGGCCCGCGACGGCGACTCCATCACCGTCGAGCCCGGCGCGATCCACCGCTTCAAGAACGTCGGCGCCCACGAGGCGCGCTTCACGACGAAGGTCAGCCCCGCTCTCGAGTTCGAGTCCTTCCTCGAGACGATGTTCGCCCTCGCCGCCGATGGCAAGACGAACAAGAAGGGCATGCCGAACCCCGTGCGCATGGCCGTCATCGCGAACGAATACTTCGACGACGTCCGCGCTCCGCGCGTTCCCGGCGCGATCCAGAAGGCCGCTCTCTCGGCCGGCGCCGCGGTCGGCCGCCTGGTCGGCTACACGCCTCAGTACACGCCCGCTCCGGCCGTCCCGAAGTTCCGGACTGCAGCTGCCTGATGCGTCAAACTGAGTCCACTCACGGGCGGCTCGCCCAACGGGCCGCCCGTAGCTCCAGCAGATGAGATCGGACTCCAACTCCTTCACCGCCTCGTGGCTGGCCGCGCGCCTCGGCGCCGACCCGGCCCTGATCGAAGCTCGCCGCCGCGCCGGGGAGCTTTTCGGCGTCCCGAGAGACGGCGGCTTCGACCACGTCTACCCGGCCTGGCAGTTCGGTCAGGACGGCGAGCCGGTTCGCGCGGTCGCGCAGCTCCTCGCAGCCTCTCGCGAGGCCGGCATGGACGACGCCCAGCTCGACGCGTTCCTCAACCGCCGCGCAGGAGTCGGCGGGCCGCGAATGTGGGAATTCGTCCGCGACGGGCGCGTCGACTACGTGATCTCCTCGCTCCGCTCGGCCGCCTGACGAGCGCGGCTACACTAGCCGTCTAGCCCCGCGCCCGTAGCTCAGGGGATAGAGCGCTGCCCTGCGGAGGCAGAGGTCGCATGTTCGAATCATGCCGGGCGCATCTTGGCCTGCTCGCCGCCGATGAGTAGGACGCCGTCGTCGGGCACCTCGGTCCGCACATAGCCAAGTGCGCGACCGGGGACCGCGCTCGTGACGCGGCCGACGACCTTGTCGTTCCAGACGATCTCGTCGCCCTCGCTCGCCGCCTCGACCTCGAGCCTGCGCAGGCGCCGGTTGACGTGGCCGCGGTGGCGCAGGCGGGCGATCGGCTCCTGTCCTGGAAAGCAGCCCTTCGTGAACGAGATGTGCGTCTCGTCGAGGCCCGCCTCGGCGGGAAGGACGGAGTCGTCGAGCTCCTTGCCCCACGCGGGCGTCCCAGCCTCGATCCGAAGGGGCTCGAGCGCGTGCGAATCAGCGCCCTCCGCCGGAACGTCCCGCCACGTCTCCCATGCATCGACACCGAAGTCTCGAACCGGGACGGCCGGAGCCTCGGGCTCGCCATCGAGTTGGAGGAGCCCGACCCATGGGCGCATTTCGATCTCGCACTTGGCGCCGAAGCGGGAAGCGAGCAGCGAGCGGGCCACCGGGCCCGCGAGTTCCTGGGCGTCGGTGATGAGCAGGAAGGTCTGCGGCGCCGTTCTGACCGCCCGAAGCACGGCGATGATCCGCCCCTTCGGCGTGAGGAGGAGCGCCTGCCTGGCCGCTCCCACCTCGAGGGTCGCGACCTCGTTCGAAAGCATCCGCTCGAGGAAGTCCTCCGCATCGGGGCCGGCCACTTCGACGTACCCGCGGT
>DATEOR010000078.1:0-13910 GCA_035273885.1 Gaiellaceae bacterium | reverse complement strand
TCCATGAGGAATGCCTGCGGGCGGCGCACGATCGCCCGCCCCATGGCGACGCGCTGGCGCTGCCCGCCGGAGAGGGCGCGCGGCTTGCGCTTCAGGTACGGCTCGAGGCCGAGAACTCGCGCGGCTTCCTTGACGCGCGTGTCGATCTCCGCCTTCTTCTCCTTTCGGAGCTTGAGGCCGAAGGCGATGTTGTCGTAGACCGACAGGTGCGGATAGAGCGCGTAGCTCTGAAAGACCATCGCGATGTCGCGGTCGCGCGAGGGCACGTGGTTCACGACGCGGTCGCCGATGCGGAGAACTCCTTCGCTGATCTCCTCGAGCCCGGCCACCATCCGGAGCGCGGTCGTCTTCCCGCATCCCGAGGGCCCGACGAGCACCATGAACTCGCCGTCCTCGATATCCAGGCTCATATCCGAGACGGCACGTGTGCCGTCTGGATAGACCTTGGCAACCCGATCGAATGTAACTCCCGCTACTGAGGCCCCCGTTCCGCGCCGAGCGCGGGCGAGCTTACCAAGTCGAAACAATTCTGCGCGCGGTTCCAGTTACTAGACTCGCCCCGTGGACACGCGCACCATCGTCATCCTCGAAGGGGACGAGACCGGCCAGGAGCTGCTGGAGGAAGCCGTTCGCGTCCTCTCGCCCGACGCGATCGGCTTCGAGCTCGAGCTCCCGCGCTTCGATCTCTCCCTCGACGCGCGCCGGCGCACGGAAAACCAGGTCGTCCACGAAGCCGCGGCCGCAATCCGCGAGCACGGGCTCGGCCTCAAGGCAGCGACGGTCACCCCGGAGGGCAAGGAGGACGTCGGCAGCCCCAACCGCATCCTCCGCGAGGAGATCGGCGGCCACGTCATCGTCCGCACGGGGCGCCGCATCCCCGGTGTCGTGCCGATCGGCGGCGCCTTCTATCCCATCTCCGTCGTGCGCATGGCCGTCGGGGACGCCTACGGCGCCAAGGAGTGGCGCGAGGGCGACGGCGACGAGGAAGTTGCCTTCCGCACCGAGCGCATCGAGCGGCGCATCTGCCACGCGGTCGCCGAGTTCTCCTTCCGCCACGCCGAGCGCACGAAGGCCAAGGTCTTCGGCGGGCCGAAGTACACGGTCAGCCCGATCTACGAGGGCATGCTCAAGGAGGAGATGGACGCGGCCGCCGTGCGCCATCCCGAGGTTCCCTACGAGCCGCAGCTCATCGACGCGACGTTTGCGCTCCTGATCGGGTCGGCCGGCGAGGCGCTCGTCATCCCGGCGCTCAACCGCGACGGCGACATCCTCTCCGACCTCGTCCTGCCCCTCTTCGGCTCGATCGCAGGCTCGGAGTCGCTGCTCGTCGCCTTCAACGAGGACTACACGCCGCGCGCGCTCATGGCCGAGGCCGCCCACGGAACAGCGCCGGCTCTCCAGGGAAAGAACGTCGCGAATCCGATGGCCATGATCCTCGCCTCGGCTGCACTCCTCTCCCACATCGACGACGAGGAGGTGCGCGCGGCCGGGCGGGCGATCCGTGAAGCGGCGCTCGAGGCCGTGTCGGCGGGAACGAGAACCGCCGACCTCGGCGGCCACGCGTCGACCACCGAGTTCACGGACGATGTCATCGCCCGCGTTCGCTCGAAGCTCGAGGTCTGGGCCTCTCTGGGCAACGTTTGAGGCGCATCGGGGCCTACCTCAGGAGCCTCGACCCGAGGCTTCCTCGCTCGGTCTGGGTCCTGAACACGGGCGGGCTCATGAACGCCGTCGGGACGGGGATGGCGTATCCATTCGTCATCATCTACCTGCACAACGTGCGCGGCTTCTCGCTCGGGATCTCGGGCCTCATCGTCGCGGCCTCGGGCGCAGCCGGCATCATCTGCGGCCCGGCGATCGGCGTCGTCATCGACAAGATCGGGGGGCGCCTGACGCTGGCGGGCGCGCTCACGTTGCAGGCGATCGGCTGGGGAAGCTTCCCGCTCGTCCGGGAGCCGTGGCACGCAGCCCTGGCCGCGGTCGTCGCCGGCGTCGGGAGCGCGGGCTTCTGGCCAAGCCAGTCCTCCCTCCTCGCGGGCCTGGCGCCGCAGGCCCGACGCCACGGCGCCTTCGCGCTCCAGCGCGTGACCCGCAACCTCGGGATCGGGCTCGGCGGGCTCATTGCGGGTTTGATCGCGACGACGTCGGACCCGTCGAGCTTCACAATCCTCTTCATCGTGAACGCGATGACGTTCTTCCTCTTCGTCGGAATGCTCTTTTTCGTGCCCGACCCCGAGATCGCGGCGGCGGAGCCCGGAGTGCCGCGCGGGGGCTATCTCGACGTGCTTCGCAACCAGGTCTTTCTCGGGGTCGTCGGGCTGAATGTCGTGTTCGTCACCGCGGGTTACGCGCAGATCGAGCTCCTGCCGGTATTCGCGAAGAACGAGGCGGGCGTCTCCGAGCGCGAGATCGGCCTCCTCTTCTTCCTGAACACCGTGATCGTGGCCCTTGCGCAGCTGCCGGTGGCGAAGCTCCTCGAGGGGCGAAGCCGCATGCGTTCGCTCGCGGTCATGTGTGTCCTCTGGGCGGTGTCGTGGATCTTCGTCCTGATCGGAGGCGCCGGCTTCGAGGCGGCCGCGGCGGTGGCGGTCTTCTCCTTCGCGGTCATCCTCTTCGGGCTCGGCGAGTGCTTCCAGGGGCCGGTGCAGGGCGCGCTCGTGGCCGACCTTGCGCCGCCACGCCTGCGGGGCCGGTACATGGCTGTCTCGACGAACTCCTGGGACCTCGGCTTCCTGCTCGGCCCGGCGATCGGCGGGTTCATCCTCGCGGCGGAACCGCTCGCGCTATGGCCGCTCGCCGCACTCGCGTGCCTCGGTGCGGGCGTCGGCTGTCTCAGCCTGGAGAGCCGCCTCCCGCCGCAGCTTCGGCTCACGCCGGCGTGAGGTGGGTTCCGGTCACCGGCCGGGACGCCCGGCTCGAGGCGCTCGACTTCGGCGGCGAGGGACCGGGCGCCCTGCTTCTGCACGGGCTCGCCGGCACCGCCGTGGAGTGGGAAGAGACCGCCGCATGGCTCAGCGACACGCACCGGGTTGTGGCGCTCGACCAGCGCGGCCATGGGCGGAGCGAGCGCCGGCCGGGAGACGTGACACCGGCTGCGTTCGTGGCCGACGCCCTCGAGACCGTCGAGAGTCTCGGCCTGGCGCCCGCGATCCTCGTGGGCCAGTCGCTCGGTGGCCTGATCGCGTTCCTCTCCGCCTCCGCCCGGCCGACACTCGTCAGCGCTCTCGTCGTCGTCGAGGCTACGCCCACCCGCGAAGGGCCCGACGTGGCAGAGCAGATCGCCGGCTACTTTGCCTCATGGCCGCTCCCGTTTGTATCCGAAGAGGCTGCCGTTACGTTTTTCGGCGGGGAGAGCCTGAGGGCGCGGGCATGGGCACGGAATCTGGTCGTCACGCCGGAAGGCCTGCAGCCGGCGTTCGACGCCGACGTTTTGGTGGCGGCGATCGGGGAGGCACTGGCCCGAGACCACTGGGACGACTGGCGGGCCCTTGCCGTTCCCACACTCCTGGTGCGCGGCGAGGAGGGCGAGCTCTCGCCCGCGGAGGCGTCCGCGATGGTCGGTGCGGTGTCTGCAGCGCAGCTCGTCTCGATTCCCGGCGCCGGACACGACGTCCACCTCGACGCGCCCGAAGCATTCAGACGCGCGGTCGAGAGCTTCCTCGGCCGGCTCAGCTGAGCGCGCGCTCGATGGCTGCGCGGCCGTCGTGCAGGACCGGCGCGCCGTGCGAGACGAGCACCATTTCCACCGGCAGCTCCAACAGCGGGCGGAGCGCCTCACGCAGCTCGTCGTAGCTCAGACCGGGATCCAGGTAGCGAAGCCAGCCGGGCGGGCACAGGCGGAGGCCGCCCGCCTCGTCCCCGAGGAGCCGGTCACCGGGAACGAGCGCCCGCGGCCCCGGAAGCCACACCATGGTCTCCCCCGCTCGCCGGATGGTCACCGTCTCCACTCCTGCGGGGAGCGCCGCCTTGGCGCGGGACGTGGTTGCGCCGAACCGCCGCACGACTTCGTCGCGGCTTCGGCGGTGGAAGCCGATCGTCGTCAGCACGCGAACGGGTCGGCCGTGGGCGCGCACAAGCTCATCCAGCTCGGGCCAGGCTTCGTCCGGGACTAGCGGGTCGACGAAGACGAGCTCGTGGGGCGCCGCGAAGGCCACCGAGCCGACGATCTCCGGCCAGTCGGCAGGGCTCCCCGGCACCGTGCTCGGCACCCACTCGGGGTGCCGCGCTTCCCAGCGCCAGAGCCCCGGCGCGAGCTCCGCGAGCCCCGCTATTGCTGGTCGAGCGGAGGGTTCTGGACGTTGTGCTCGGTTGCGTACTCGTCCACGAGCTTGTTGATCACGTCAGCTCCGTCGCCATAGGCGTAGTTGATCTTGACGAACGGCTCCCATTTCTCGGGCAGCGCGTCCTCCGGGAAGATCGCCTCGACCGGACATTCGGGCTCGCAGGCACCGCAGTCGATGCACTCCTCGGGATCGATGATGAGCATGCGGTCGAACACGTGGATGCAGTCCACCGGACACACGTCCACGCAGGACAGGTCTTTGATGTCGATGCAGGGCTCGGCGATGATGTACGTCATCGCCGAGCAGTCTATGTAACGAGCTCTTCGACCAGTTGCGGTGCCCGCTCGGCGAGCGCGGAGCGCGCGACGACCCGGTCGAGCCCCGCTTCGTGCGCGGCACGAAGGCCCGAGGTGTCCGTGTGGTTCGTGTATCCGAGGATCGGAATGTCCGGCCAGGAGTCGGCGACTTCATACGGGTCGATGCGTGCGAGATCGCAGATCACGAGATCGGGCGAATCGGCGCTGTCGGTCGTGATCAGCTTGTGAGATGCGCCCAAGAGCGCATCTAGCTTCCCTCGAAAGAAGAGATCGACCCCCGCCAGCAGGATCGTCGCCACGCGCGGGAGCGTACCACCCCAGGAGGGCGGAAAATAGGGGCATTGCTAGCTTTCCGCGCATGTCGGCGACCGCCTGCTTCGCGAAGAAAGTGGCGCTCTGGTTCGAGCGCGAGGGGGCGGAACGAGTCGCCGACCCGGTCCGGCTCAGGCAGATGAACATGGCGATCGCGCTCGCAGCGTCGCGCTGGAACGAGTTCGCGGCTGAGCCCGATGCGGTGCCGCGGATGAACGCCTGGCTGGACGAGGTCGAACGCCGCGCGGTGGTGCGCCGGGCCGACGGGCGGGCGGCGGCGGTCAGGCTCGCCCGCGGCTGGTTCACCGACTGCGTCGCTTCGGAAGACCCCAAGTAACAGACTGTTACTTGGTCAAAGTCGTGACAGTCTCGAGTCGGTCGAGCCCGCAGAAACCCAAGATCGCCAGGTCGAATTGCGCTAGCAACAGACTGTTACTAGGCGATTCGGGTGCGCGTTTCGCGACACCCGCGGCACGTTGTTCAGACGTCCAGGCCGAGCTTCTCGAACAGGCGGTTGAAGGCGATGCGGATCCACCAGAACCGGTCGAAGAAGAGCAGGAGGCCGAGGACGACGAGCAGCGCCCCGCTGATGAATCGCACGGCGCCGTAACGGTCGCGAAGCCAGCGGGAGGCTCCCATCGCCCGGTCGAAGCCGATTCCCACGAGGACGAACGGCACGGCCAGCCCGAGGGAATAGACGAGGAGGAGCAGCGATCCCTGGGCGGCCGTCGAGGCATCGCCGGCGAGCGCGAGGATCGTGGCCAGCACGGGCCCGATGCACGGCGCGGCGCAGACGCCGAAGGCGCCTCCGAGAAGGGCGCGGGAGCCGCGGCGGCGCGCTCCCTCGACGAGCTCGGGCGCAACCATCCGGTCGAGCCACGGGAACGGCAGGAGGCCCATGAAGGCGAAGCCGAAGACGACCACGATGACGCCCGCGACCATCGAGAGAAGCTGCTGGTCGTGGAAGAGGCCGCCGGCGGCGCCCGCCAGCGCGCCGAGCGCGACGAAAACGAGCGTGAAGCCCGCGATGAACGGGATGCTCGCCGCGACGACCTTCCTCCCGCCGACGCCGATCTGCACCCCGGAGACCGCAGAGAGGTAGCCCGGCACGAGCGGCAGCACGCAGGGAGTCACGAAGGAGAGGAGGCCCGCGAGGAACGCGAGGGGGAGCTTCGCCTCCACGGCTAACTAGGCGTCGTAGCGCGCGAGCTCTTCGTCGAGCCGGCGCTCGAGCTCGGGATCCATGGTGAGGCGGCCGTTGGCCGAAGGGCCGCCCGTCTCCTCGTCCTCCGCCTTGCGACCGCGGCTCCAGCGGTAGGCGGCGAAGCCCACCGCGGCCGCCGCGAGCACGATCCCGGCGAGCGGAAGCACCCAGGCGAGCAGGTTGAAGCCGCTCTTCGGCGGCGCGGCGAGAACACTTTCGCCGAACTCGTCCACGAGCTTGTCCTTGATTTCCGACTTCGTGTCTCCGGCCGCGATGCGGGCGCGGATGAAGGCGCGCATGCGCTCGGCGATCGGCGAGCTCGATGCGGCGAGCGTCTCATGGCAGGTCGGGCAGATGAGCTCGCGCTCGAGCTCCGGAAGCGTCGGGCTCTGCTCGCTCGCCGCAGCCGGCGCCACGACCGCGAGCGCGACGACGAGTACGGCGAGGAACCTACGGGTCATGCCGGCTCGCCGAGCGCGATCTTGATGTTGCGCTCGAGGTCTCCCTCGGTGAGCGGGCCAGCGACGTGCTCGCCGACGATTCTCCCCTGGGCGTCGATGAACCACGTCTCCGGGAAACCCGTGACCCCGTAGTGCCCGAGGGTCGAGCCGTGCTTGTCGCGGACGATCGGATACGTGATTCCCGCCTTGTCCACGAAGCGCTGCGCGTCGACGTCGAAGTCCTGGGCGTCGACGCCGAGGACGACGACGCCCTTGTCCTTGTAGCGATTCCACGCAGACTCGAGCAGCGGCGCCTCGTCCTTGCACGGGCCGCACCAGGAAGCCCAGAAGTTCAACACGACCGCCTTGCCGCGGAACGAGGCGAGGCTGACCTCCTCGTCCCCGTTCAGATGCGGCAGCGTGAAGTTCGGAGCCGGGCGTCCCAGATCAGGCCCGTTGTCCTTCTGGAACACCTGCCAGCCCAGTAGGGCGAGGAGAAGGGCGACCACCAGAACGGCGGCCGCTTGCAGGGCAATTCTCAGGCGGCCGGGCATGACCGCCTTCGAGTGTACTCAGGCCCGAACGATGAAGACCGTCGAGCCGACCTCGACGCGCTCGAAGAGCCACTCCGCGTCGGGAATCCGCATGCGGATGCAGCCGTGGGAGGCCGAGTAGCCGATCGACGCGGCGTCAGGAGTCCCGTGAATCCCGACCCCGGAAGCCGACAGGCCCATCCAACGTGTGCCGAGCGGGTTGCCCGGGCCGGGCGGAATCGGGCTCGCGCCCGCGGCCCACGCGGTATCCGGCGGGTACCACCATGGGTTCCGCTGCATCGTCACGATCGTGAACTTCCCGATCGGAGTCGGGTAGATCGGCTGGCCGACCGCAACGCCGAAGCTGGCCCGGAGGCGCATGTGCGCTCCCTTGTAGAAGTAGAGCCGGTGCGACCCCCGGCGGATGACGACGACGGGCTTGAAGTTCGAGCGCGTCACCGCGGGCTTGATCGTGCGGTAAGCGATCGCGACCGGGCCGCGTGAGTTCGCCCTGATGGCTTCCTTCAAGAGCACGCGGGTGGGACGCTGGAGGATGTCGAACCCATTCCTGGGCTTGGAGAGATGCGGTCGCAGGTGGCGGAGACGGACACGCGTGTCGCGCGGCTCGCTGGAGAGAAGGTGGTCGAGCTTCTCGGAGTAGTGGCGCAGCTGGTCGATGTTGATCGAGACCGCCAGCGGGATGTTCGTGTCTGGGGCCGCTGCGAGGGCGGCCGACACGGCAAGCGCGACCTTGCTCTGCGCACCGAGCGACCAGGGCGCGGGCTGAAGCGTTCGGCCCCTGAACGTGAGCGTGAACCTCGTCATCGCGAAGTCCTGGACGGCCTCCGTGGCCTCCTCCGCCGTCATCCCCCCCACGTCGATCGTGTGGATGGTCACGCCGGACGCGATGGTGGCCGGCGGCGTCTGCGCGAACGCGGGCGCCGCGGCGACGAGAGCACCGGCGAGGAGGACGGCTGCGAGGACCCCGCGCATCGTGATCCCAATCCTATTCATCGAAGAGGCTGGGATCATTCGCTATCGCACCGTCCGCTCCTGCAGCGAGCACGCGGCGGAGATCGTCCTTCGTTTCGACCGTCCAGGCGAAGACCCGAGCTCCCGCCGCCCGGCAGCGGGCAACGACCTTCGGAGTCACGAGTGCGTGGTGGAGCATGGCCGCGTCGGCCCCGGCGGAGGAGAGCATGCGTCCGATGCGGGCTGGGAGAGCGACGCGGAGGGCGCGCAGGCCCGGCCCGACGAAGGCGCCGAAGGGACGCCGCTCGCTGAGGCCGTAGCGGTCATTGGGATACGCGAGGCCTGTGGCAATCCCCGGCTCGAGCCGGCTCGCCTCCCGGAGCACCTGCGGATGGAAGGACGTGACGAGCGTCCGCTCGAGGAGACCGTGCGCGCTGACGGCGTCCATGAGCGCCCGCTCGTGCCCGGGCGATTTCACGTCGAGGTCGAGCCAGATGCGTGCTTCCGCAGCCTCGGCGAAGAGCTGAAGCGCCTCCTCGAGCGCAGGGCTGTCGGACCGCAGCTGCGCGGGTGAGTGCGCAAGGCGGAGTCTTCCGTCCACCAAGACCACGTCGAGCTCGACCATGTCCACTCCGGCGGCGAGCGCAGCCTCGAGCGCGGCGAGCGAGTTCTCCGGCGCGAGTGCGGATGCGCCGCGATGGGCGACCTTGACGTAGCCGCCCGGGGGCGTCGGGAGGCTCACGGTCCGGGCGCTGTCGGAAGGAGGTCCTGCTCGAGCTCGCCGCCGTGAGCCGCGTAGCCGAGGATCATCCGGTCGGTCAGCCACTCGACGGGCGCGCGGTCGTCCGTCAGCGGCTTACCCGTCCGCCCCATCGCGCTCAGCCGGGCTCGAAACCCGGCGACGAGCGGCTCCGCGGCCGGCGCGATCTCCGCGACGCGCCTCGAAAGCTCCGCCTGCGAGACCTGCTGCGGGAAGGCGAGGAGAAGCTGGTTGAACTCGAGCGCACGCCAGCGCCAGACCGAAGGGAACTGCGTCAGCATCGTCGTCCCGAGCGCATCCGAGAGCCGCTCGTCCCCGGGCACAGTGGCGACGTTCAGGGCGACTGCGCCGCCCGGCGCGAGGTGGTCGCGGACGAGGCGGAAGAACTCCTCCGTGGCCAGGTAGAACGGGATGTACGGCTGGTGGTAGGCGTCGACGGCGATGATGTCGTAGCGCTTGTCCGTTCCGGCCAGGTACGGGCGTCCGTCGGCGGTGATGACGAGGAGCCGCGGGTTGTCGCCGAGCCCGAAATAGCGGCGCCCTACCTCCGTCACCTTCGGGTCGATCTCGACACCGTCGACCTGGACACCGGGATACAGCTGCCCGAACGCCCGGGCCGTCGTCCCGCCCGCGTTCCCGATCACGAGCATGGTCTTGGGCGGGTGTGCGAGCAGCGGCGGCACGACGAGGAACATGTCCCACTCGCCCCCGGTCAGCACGGTGTCCGGCCGCCAGACGGAGTGGTTGACGATGCCCTCGTTGAGGCGGAGCACACGCGAGCCGTCGGGCCGCTGCAGCACCTGGATGTACTGGTAGGCCGACTCCGTCTCGTAGACCAGACCCGAGGTCGCCTTGATCGTCTCGGCGGGGACGAAAAGGAGCGCGGCGATCCCGACGGTGAGAATCTGCCAGCGGCTCCCGAGGAGGAGGGCTGCCGCGAGGACGAGCAACGCGGCCGCGCCGAGCATGGTCCGCTGCGTTCCGATGAGCGGAATGGCGACGATGGCCGAGACGAAGGTGCCGACGATGCTCCCGACGGTGGAGAGAGCGTAGAGCCGCCCGGCCACCGCACCGGCCTGCGAGAGGTCGTCGAGGGCGAGGCGCACGGCGAAGGGCGAAACCGCCCCAAGGAGCGTCACCGGCACCGCGAAGAGAAGAAGTGCCGCGAAGAAGGAGCCGACGACGGCGCCGACGCTGATCGTGTCGAGACCCTGCACGGTCAGGTCGAGCAGCGGGCGCGCAATGAAGGGCAGGACCGCGATGACGAGCGCAGCGACGAGGACGATCCACCCGAGAAGGCGAGGCTCCGGCCGGCGGTCGGCCACCTTTCCACCCAGCCAGTAGCCGATCGCGAGATAGACGAGGATGAGCCCGATGATGTTCGCCCACACGATCGTCGAGCTGCCGAAGTAGGGCGCGAGCAGACGCGACGCCGCGATCTCCGTCGCGAGCGTTCCCGCGCCCGCGGTGAACACGACGACTCCGAGCCGCCGGCGGCTCACCGAGACGACGCGCACGGCTGCGGCGGTCAGGGACTCAGCCTGAGACACACGACGGCGCAGTCGTCCGAGAGCTCTCCGCCGGCGAAGCTCTTGCAGTCGGCGAGCACCGCCTCGGCGAGCTCCTGCGGGCTGAGATCGGCGCGGCGGCCCAAGAGCTCGTCGAGCCGCTCCTCCCCGTAGAGCTCCCCGTCGCGCCGCGCCTCGAGTACTCCGTCCGTGTAGAGGACGACCGTGGTGCCCGGCGCGAGCTCGTCCCGCGCGACCTCGTATTCCTGGTCGGAGTCGATGCCGAGCGCGAGCCCATGCCCGCCGAGCTCGCCGACCTGCCCATCGGCTGCGACGACGCGCGCGGCAGGATGTCCGGCACTCGCCGACGCGACGACGCGCGAATCCGCGTCGACGACCACGTAGACCATCGTGATGAACTTGCCGGTCTCGATCTCGTCGAGGATGACCTCGTTCACTGCCGCGAGGAAATCGGCGGGCTCCGGATGCATGCGCGCGAGCGCGCGGAAGCTGAACTTCGCCATCGCCATGTCGGCTGCGGCCTGAATCCCCTTGCCCGTCACGTCGCCGAGGATGACTGCGAGCCGGCCGTCGTCGAGGCGCAGGAAGTCGTACACGTCGCCGCCCACATCCACGCGCGCCGCCGACTGGTAGACGTGTCCGACTTCGATGCCGCTCACGTCCGGGAGCTCGTTCGGCAGAAGCGAGCGCTGCATGGTCTCGGAGAAGTCCTTCTGCTGCTGGTAGAGGCGCGCGTTGTCGATCGCGAGCGCCGCCTGGGCGGCGATGGTCATCGCGACGTCGACGGTCTCGCGCTCGAGCGGCCGCGCGGGATCGAGGGAGAGAAGAGTGAGCGTGCCGAGGATCTCGCCCGGAGTGGCAAGCGGGAGGACGGCCGCGCTGCCTCCCTGGGCGAGGAAGGGCTCGAGCGCCCGGTGCGCGTCGCGGCCGTCGGCCATGCCCTGCTGGAGCAACACCGGCCGGCCCGAACGGAGGAGCCGACGGGCGAGCGGCGCGTCCATCGGCTGCGGTAGCGCGAGCAGCCGCTCGCCGGTCTCCCGCAACGAGGGCTCGCCGACGTAGATCGCCTTCGGCTCGAGCACCTCGCCGCGCGCGCCCGGCATGCGGATCACGGCGGCGTCGAGGTCGAAGAGCTGCACCATCGTTTTCGCGATCGCTTCGAGCGTGGCATCGAGCGAGAGGCTCTCGGAGAAGGACGCCGAGATCTCGTAGAGGCCGCGCAGCTGACGGGTCGAGCGCCGCTCGGAGTCGAGCGTCGCCTCGAGCACCTCGCCGAGGTCCTTGGTGCGCTCGTGCAGCCGGGCATTCTCGACGGCGACCGCGAGCTGGCTCGAAAGCGCGAGCAGCAGGCTCTCCTCGCCCTCGCGATAAGGCCGGGCCCGCGTCTTGTAGACCGCGAGCGCGCCAATCACCTCGTCGTGGACGATGAGGGGGACGACGAGCGCTCTGCGCACCGCGTTCGCCTCCCAGCCCTCCTCGAGGCCCTTCAAGCGGGGGTCGGCCCGCATGTCCTCGATGAAGAGAAAGCCGCGGCCGCGGAACGGGCCGAGCGCGAGCTCGAGCAGCCGCTCGGCGAGATCGGTGTGCGGGCCCTCGAGGCCCCGGGAGGCAGCGGCGGTCAGCTGATGGCCTTCGCGCAAATACACCGCGACGTGGCCACTCGCCGTCAGCTCGGCGATCCGCTCGACCGCCGTTTCGAGCGTGTGCGCAAGCGAGAGCTGAGCGATCGCCTGGCTGACGACGCCGATGATGGTTTGCGAGCGCCTGAGCGCGGTCGCGATCAGACCGACCCGCCGGCTCCGCCTGAGCGCGAGGGCGGCCCGGGCCGAGAACGGAAGGAGGATCGCGAGTGCGTCGTCGCTCGGCTCGGAGGCGAAGTAGAGCCGGAGCGCGCCGACGGGAGGCTCCCCGAGGGGGAGGGTCGCGACGCTGGCGCTGGATCCGTTGTCGCCCTGGCGGCGGGCGACCAGAACCCTTTGGCGGTCGGCGAGGGCCGCCCGAACGTCCTCCTCGGCCTCATCGTGATCCGGCACCTCGCCGTTGAGCCCGTGCCGGGCCAGGAAAGACGGCTGCGTGTCGGACTCGACGCGCCACAGGTCTGCGCCGATGGCTCCAGTAGCGAGGGTCGCGAGACGGACGACCTGTTCTGCCGTCTCCGACTCGTCCGCCCCGGCGACAAGAGCCTCGCCGAGAAGCTCCAGCGGGAGCGCGCGCGCGTTCGTCCGCGCCTCTCTGCGACCGGCCCCTTCGAGACGCACCGCGATGCCGACGTGCGCGGCAGCAAGGCGCCCGAGCATCCGCTCGCGCTCCTCGAAGGGCGTGTCGCTCGCGCGGTAGAGCTCCAGGGTCGCGACGACCCGCTCGCCGACATGCACTGGATGGATGCCGATGGTCTCCGCGCGAGCGCGCACGGCCACTTTGTGGATCGCTTCCGGCAGCACTTCGTCCGAGCCCGACGTGGACGACACGAGCTGCTCGAAATCGATCCCGTCCAGGGTAAGCCGCGAGCCCTCGAGCTCGGCGGCGAGAGCCGGTGACTCGGCGCGGACGGCGCGGGCGAGGAGACACCCGTCGTCCGGTTCGATCGTGCGAACGATGACGACGTCGCTTCCGGTTGCCGCGGCCGCCGCCTCGGCGAGCGCGTCGAGCGCCTCCGCGAGCGAGCCGTCCTCGAGCAGCCCGCGGGCGGCCCGGCTGAAGCTCTCGAGCAGCTCTTCTTCCCGTTCGTATGCGACCCCCCGCACGATTCGCATTATGCGCCTTTGCACCACCTAGACCGGTTGCGGAGCGGCGCAGGAGCGTTAACATCCTCCGACCATGGGGTCCCCAGCCCCGCATCGACCACCTGCGGAAGACCCGCCCGTCGACCCCTATGCGGTCGAGCGCGGGCTTGCGTACGCGCGGGCAAAACGGCGGGCGCGGATCGAGCACAAGCGCGAGAAGCATCGGGCGAGGATCCGATTCCTCTTCCTTCTGCTCGGTCTGGTGCTCCTGACCCTGATCATCGTGGTCTCGATCTGGCAGAAGATCCAGGACGTCTTCGGCCTTTGATGGAGCCTCGACAGAGAATGTCGCTCCCCGCGGCGGATCTCCGCAGCCCAGGCGAAGGTCTCGCCTGGCTGGGCGGGCTCGTGCTCGCGCTCAGCTCGTTCATGAGCTGGTACACGTTCGATGCGGACGTCGGCTTCACGGTCTCGATCACCGGCTGGCACACCGGGACGCTCGGGAAGCTCGTCTTCTTCGTCGGGCTCGCAGCGCTGGGGTTTCTCGCCCTGCGCGCGAGCGGCGTCGAGCTGCCGCCGAACGTCCCGGGCGGGATGGTCATCGCGGCGTTTGGCCTCTTGGCCACGATCCTCGTCCTCGTCCGCGTCATCTCGATCCCGGACACGTTCTCGCCCGCCGGCCGCAGCATCGGCCTCTGGATCAGCCTACTGGCGGGCCTGCTCCTGATTGCGGCGGGGCTTCTGCGCTCCGCCGAGGAAGTTTGAGCGCGGCCACCCAGGCCAGCCCGACCACGCTTCCGACCGCGGCCCCCGCAAGCACGTCCCCCGGGTAATGCA
>DATEOR010000077.1:0-3601 GCA_035273885.1 Gaiellaceae bacterium | reverse complement strand
CCTGCTCACCGCCGCCTGCGCGCAGATCTCGATCCCGATCCCCGGCAGCCCGGTTCCCGTGACCGGACAGACCTTCGCCGTCCTGCTCACCGGCGCGGCGCTCGGCGCCAACCGCGGCGCGCTGGGACAGCTGCTCTACGTCGCGATGGGCCTCGCCGGCCTGCCCTTCTACGCCGACGGCGCGCACGGCGTCGACGTCGTGTGGGGCGCCACCGGCGGCTACCTCGTCGCCTTCCCGATCTCCGCCTACGTCTGCGGCAAGCTCGCCGAGAAGCGCTACGACCGCACGCCGCAGACCGCGCTGCCGGCCTTCCTGGTCGGCTCGCTCATCGTGTTCGCGATCGGCGTGCCGTGGCTCGCCATCTCGGCCGACATCTCCCTCTGGAAGGCGCTCGACCTCGGCTTCGTGCCGTTCATCCCGGGCGGGATCCTCAAGGCGGCGCTGGCCGCGGGGCTGCTCCCGACGGCCTGGGCGTTCGCGAATCGCATGTAGCCAACCTTCGCGCCCGTACAGGGGTGTAGTTCGCAGGGTTGCAAGACCCCCTCGTGATTGCGGGCCGGCGACCGCCTCTCGCCGGTCCGCGTCACGTGACCCTCGCCAGCCGGTAGAGCACGTGCGGCATGCCGGCGTTCTCGACGTCGCGCTCGTAGGTCATGCCGAGCTTCTCCATGACCGCGCGGGACGCCGTGTTGTCGGGCGTCGTGTAGGAGATCAGCTCGTCGAGGCCGAGCGTGGTGAACGCGGCACGCACCGCCTCCTGCGCCATCTCGGTCGCGTAGCCGCGGCCCCACGCGTCGGGGTCGATGAACCACTCGAGCTCGACCTCGGGGTGGCCGAACTTGGTCGTGTACTCGAGCCCGACGCGGCCGACGATCCGCTCGGAGGAGCGCTCGAGCACCGTCCACGCGCCGAACTCCCAGCGCTCCCAGTGCTCGATCGAGCCCTTCAGGATCGCGGCCACCTTGTCGGAGGTGCGCAGGTCGGCCGGCCAGAGGTCCTCGTCGACGCGCGGGTCGGTGAAGATCCGCACGTAGTCCTCGAGGTCGCCGGGCTCAGGACGACGACCGAAGAGGCGCTCCGTGGTGACGGAGGACAAGTGGTGGGGGCAGGATTCGAACCTGCGAAGGCAGAGCCAACGGGTTTACAGCCCGTCCCCTTTGACCGCTCGGGAACCCCACCGGGGACGCGCCGAGTCTAGCGACAGCGAGCGAGGGCGAGCCGGAGCTCGCCCTCTCGCAGTTGCGTGCTCAGCCCGCGTCGCGGAGGCGCTGGGCCTCGGGCAGCGACTCGAGCTTCTTGAGCGTGTGATTCTCGATCTGGCGGATGCGCTCGCGCGTCACGTTGAACGCGCGACCGACCTCCTCGAGCGTGAACGGGCGCGCGCCGGTCAGGCCGAAGCGCATCTCGATCACCTCGCGCTCGCGCTGCGGGAGCGCGTCGAGCGCACGCCGGACGTTCTCCTTGCGGAGGTTCTCCGACGCCATCTCGAACGGCGAGATCGCGGCCTCGTCCTCGACGAAGTCACCCAGCTCGGACTCCTCCTCGTCGCCGATCGGCTTCTCGAGGGAGACGGGCTGCTGCGCCATGCGCAGGATGTCGCGGACCTCGCGCGGCGAGCACTCGAGCTCGCGGGCGATCTCCTCCGGCAGCGGCTCGCGGCCGAGCTGCTGGACGAGCTGGCGCTCGACGTGCACGACCTTGTTGAGCTTCTCCACCATGTGGACGGGGATGCGGATCGTGCGGCCCTTGTCCGCGATCGCCCGCGTCACCGCCTGGCGGATCCACCAGGTCGCGTAGGTCGAGAACTTGTACCCGCGCCGGTAGTCGAACTTCTCCACCGCGCGGATCAGGCCGAGCGAGCCCTCCTGGATCAGGTCCAGGAACGACAGGCCGCGGCCCAGGTAGCCCTTCGCGATCGAGACGACGAGGCGCAGGTTCGCCTCGACCATCTCCTGCTTGGCGACCAGGTCGCCGCGCTCGATGCGCTTGGCCAGCGCGACCTCGCGGTCGGCCGTCAAGAGCTCGACCTTGCCGATCGAGCGCAGGTACAGGCGCAGCGAGTCGAGGCTCGGCTCGACCGTGAGGTCGATCTCCGGCTTGCGAGGAGCGTCCGGCTCCTTGTCCGCATCCCGGACGGCCGGCTCGAATCGGCGCCCTTCGGTTGTCGCGGGCTTGCCGTCGGCGCCCACGATGTCGATCCCCTCGCCTTCCAGGAAGGCGTGGAGCTCGATGATCTGCTCCTTGGTGACCTCCACCTCTTCCAGGCAGGAGGCGATCTGCTCGAACGTCAGGAACCCACGCTCCTGGCCTTCGGCGATCAGAGGCCGCAGCTCGTCGATCTCCGTGATCGTCGGCTCGCCCTCGAGCAGTGCTTCGGATTTAGTGCCCAACCCCTCGATCCTTCAAGGTCGTCCCATGAGCGGATCGCGCCTCCCCGGCGATGCTCCGCTCCCAGTATCCGTCTGTACGTCCGAACGAATTTGCGACTAAAGGTCGCCGTGGCAGGGCACCAATGGTGTGTCGTCCATGCCTCTTGCAGGTTTGTAGCACCGGATACGCGAGCGTCTAGTACGGCTGGCATCCCCTTTTCGTCCAGTTCCGCCCGGACGCTAGCCTTGGACGGGGTCCGATGTCAGATTTCCGCCTCCTCGAAGACGTGCAGGAACAGGCCCCCACGCTGCAGGTGTCGCTGTCGCGCGTGGGCGTCACCAACGTCGAGAAGGTCATCCGGATCGGCGCCAACGGAACTGAACGTTTGTACTGGGCGAAGCTCGACTGCTTCGTCGATCTCGGGCCGTTGCAGAAGGGCGCGCACATGTCGCGCTTCGAGGAGGTCGTCAACGACGCCATCGGCGAGGTCGTGCTCGGCGAGCGCGCGTTCCGCGCCGAGACGCTCGCGCTGCACGTGGCGGAGAAGGTCCGCGACCGCCAGGGCGCCCGCCGCGCCGAGGTCCGGCTCGAGGCGCGCTACCCCGAGCACAAGCCGGCCCCGGTCTCGGGCATCGAGACCCAGGAGCTCTACACGCTGCTCGGCACCGCGGTCGCCTCCGAGGCCGGCACGCGCCGGCTGATCGGCGTCCGCGCCCAGGGCATGACCGCGTGCCCGTGCGCCCAGGGCCTCGTGCAGGCGAGCTCGCGCGAGCGGCTGCTCGAGGAGGGCTTCGACGAGGCGGAGATCGAGCGCATCTTCGAGGCCGTCCCCGTCGCGACCCACAACCAGCGCGGGCTCGGCACGCTGCTGATCGGCTGCCCCGAGGACTGCGTCACCGACATCGACGCCGAGCGCCTGCTCGCGGTCGTCGAGGAGTCGATGTCCTCGGAGATCTACGAGCTGATGAAGCGCACGGACGAGGGCGCCGTGGTCGAGAAGGCCCACCGCCGCCCGCGCTTCGTCGAGGACTGCGTGCGGGAGTCGATCCGCGGCGTCATGAACGGCTTCCCGGAGCTGACCGAGCGCCACTTCGTCTACGCGCGTCAGGAGAACCTGGAGACGATCCACCAGCACAACGTCACGGCCGAGCGCTTCGGCCTGCTGGGCGAGATCCGCCGCGAGGAGGCCTCAGGCGAGCCGTCGCCGCATCACGTCTCCACGCGCGAGTG
>DATEOR010000076.1:0-6673 GCA_035273885.1 Gaiellaceae bacterium | reverse complement strand
TCCAACGCGCCGGGCGATGGGTGGATCGTGCTGCTCCCGGATGATCCGGACGGCTCCGCAGCCCGGATCCGCACAGCGCTCGCCGCGCGCTTCGGCTGCGCGCCGGCGGTGATCGTCAGCGACTCCTTCGGGCGAGCGTGGAGGCAGGGGACGACCGATGTCGCGATCGGCGTCGCGGGCATGCGTCCGCTCCTCGACCTGCGCGGGGAGCACGATGCGCGGGGCTTCGAGCTCCATTCGACGGTGATCGCCGTCGCCGACGAGCTGGCCGGCGCCGCCGAGCTTGTCATGGGGAAGGCCAGCGGGGTCCCGGCCGCGATCGTGCGCGGCTACGCGGTTCCCTCCGGCGACGGCTCGGCGCTGGAGCTCGTCATGCCCCCGGAGCGCGATCTGTTTCCGTAGCGGGCACGATCCAGGTCGAGCGCGCGTGGGCCACGAGCTCGCCGTCCGCCGTGTGGAGGGCCGAGCCGGCGAAGCGCTTGCGCCCGTCCTCGCCGATCCGCCAGCCGACCACCACATGGGCCTCGCCGGGCTCTGGTCGCCCGTGGATCGAGGCTGCCATGCGTCCGAGAAGCACGCCTTCGCGCTGGAAGTCGTCCACCGCCCAGCCGGCCGGGCAGTCGAGCGCCGCCCAGACGATCTCGGCGCGGATCTCCGGCCCGGGAGTCCACGGCGCGGCGACAACGCCTTCGCGTCCCTCGACCGGCCCCGCGAAGATGCCGAGCCCGTCGTCCCGCTCCGGCCCGCACGTGAAGCACGTCGGATAGGCGTGGTGCTGGAAGCCCGCGTAGCGCTTCGTCGCGTCCTCGGCCTCCGCGAGCGACACCGGAGCCGGCAGGTCTTCGTCGGAGTGAGCTGCCCGGCGCGCCCGGGCCACGACGACGTCGCCGTGCCGAAGCTCGTCGCCGACGATCTCGAGCTGCGTGTCGAGCGGAGGCGGGAGGGGCAGCGTGATCTCGAAGCCGCCGCCGAGCGCCTCCGAGAAGAGGCCGCAGGCGTACCCGCCGTTCGCCGAGCCAGGAGGCCCGTTGAAGCGGGCCGGAATGATCACCGCTCGAGCGTGAGGGTGATGACGCCGAACGGCGGGCGCGCGTCGGTGTAGACCGAGGCGACGTCGCCTGTCTGCGCGGTGTCCCACAGCCTGTTTTCCGCGTAGAAGTCCACCGCTGCGATGTCGGGGAAGCGCTCGAGCACCTCCACGCCGATCTGGTGGACGAGCTCCTGGATCGACGCCGATTGGATCTCGCAAAACGTCGAGACCGCGACGTCGCGTACGTCCTCGCAGGGCGCGCAGCGCCTGAGGTCGGCGTTCGTCCAGCCGACGTTCATGTGCACGAACAGCGGCCGGTCGTAGGCCTCGGGAAGCGTTGTGTACTCGTCGCGGACGAAGCCTGCGAAGGAGCTCCCGGACAGCTTGATCAAGTGCAGCCCGCACCAGCCCGAGCGCGCCGAGACGACGCCCGATCGGTCGAGATCGAGTTCGGTGATCGCGTAGTCGTCGTAGCGGGCCCGCATGACGTTTCCGCGGACGCGCTCGAACGGCACCTGCTTCGCCGATACCTGCACGCCTTCGATGTGGTCGTAGCGGGCGAGCAGGCGGCTGCCGACGAGGTCGACGAACCCCTCGAGCGTGTCGCCCTCGTATTCGAGCCCCATCTTGTGCACGAAGTTCTTCATCGAATCCGTGGCCACGACCATCGAGTTGTCGCCCTCTGTGTAGGAGGTCTCGAAGGCCGCGCCGCGCACGATCACGCGCGCCTCGCAGGCGAACAGGCTCTCGCCCGCGATCCGGTAGACCGAGACCGCGTCCTTGCCGTATGAGTGCGCTACCGCTTTCGCCATCGGTCGAGTGCGATTGCGACGAGGTCGTCGAGGCCCGCCGCGAGCTCTTCGTCGCGTGAGTTTTGCAGGCGCTGGCGCAGGACGGACAGAACTTCGGCCCGCGGCCGCCCGTCCACGAAGACGACGAACCGAAAGCCGAACTTCTGCTCGTAGCTCTTGTTCAGCTTCACGAGCGCAGCGAGGAGGACGGGATCTTCGTCCGAGCCCTGCTCCTTCGCGGCGACCTCGGAGATGTTCACGCGCTGGCCGATGCGCGGGTGCGTGCCGAGCGCCTCGATCTGCTCTTCCTCCGGTGCATCCGCGAGCACCTTGCGGGCCTGGGCGAGGGGATTCTCGAGTCGCGCCAGTTGCTCCACGAAGCGCGTGTGGCCCTCGAAGAGCTCGGCGAGCTCGTTCTCGCTCAGCTGCCGCGGTAGCTCGTGCACGAGTAGGGGGAGACGAGGAGCGGAACGTGGAAATGGCCGTCGCCGAGGGCGATCTCGAGCTCGACGCGGGCAAAGAAGTCGCTCTCCGGATGGAAGACGAGGCGGTACGCCCCGGGGTCGAGCTCCGCCGCGAAGCCGGCGATGCGGCCGTCGCTTCCGGTCACGCCCGTGGCGACGATCTCCTCGCCCTGAAAGAGCTCCACGAGCACGCCGCTCGCCGGCTCGCCGCGCCCGGTGTCGAGCACGTGGGTGGAAAGGGAGGCGCTCACGCCAGGAATCTTTGCGCCTGGAGGCGGTGTTCGGCTGCGATCTCCTGCTCCTCGGCATGCGTGAGGTGCCCGTCGAGGACCGCGGCCTGGCCGCCGACATAGAGGCGGTCGACCCGGTGAGGGGCGGAAAGGATGAGGCCGGCGACCGGGTCACTGGCGCCCGCAAGCTCGAGGCCGTCCATCCGCCAGACGGCGAAATCCGCACACTTGCCGGCCTCCAGCGAGCCGATGTCGTCGCGGCCGAGCACCTTGGCGCCGCCGCGCGTCCCGATCCAGAGCGCGTCGCGGGCCGTCATCGCGGCCGGGCCGCCGCGCGCCCGGGCGACCAGGAGCGCCTGCTTGACCTCGTGGAGGAGATCGCCGCGCTCATTGGAGGCCGAGCCGTCCACGCCGAGCCCGACCGGCACCTTCGCCTGCCGCATCTCCGCCACGGGCGCGATCCCCGCGCCGAGGCGCATGTTCGAGGTCGGGCAGTGCGCCACTCCGGTGCCCGCCGAGCCGAAGCGGCTCACGTCCTCCGCGGAGAGGTGGACGCAATGCGCGCACCAGACGTCGTCCTCGAGCCAGCCGACCTGCTCGAGGTATTCGACCGGCCGGCAGCCGAACAGGCCCTGGCAGTACTCCTCCTCCTCGACGGTCTCGGCGAGATGCGTGTGCAGCCGCAGGCCGAGGCGCCGCGCCAGGTCGGCGGACTCGCGCATGAGACGCTTGGAGACCGAGAAGGGCGAGCAGGGGGCGACGACGATCTGTGTCCATGCCCCGGGATCCGGTTCGTGCAGTGCGAAGAGCCCCTCGGTGTCGGCGAGCACGTCGTCGGCGTCCTCGACGAGCTCGTCCGGAGGCAGACCGCCGTCGGACTCGCCGACGTCCATCGAGCCGCGCGAAGCGACGATCCGCACGCCGAGCTCGCGGGCTGCCTGAATCTCCGCCTCGACGAGCCCTGTCTGCCCGCGCGGGAAGACGTAATGGTGGTCGAAGGCGGTCGTGCAGCCGCCGAGCGCGAGCACCGCAAGGCCCGTGCGCGCGGCTGCGTACTCGGCGTCGCGGTCGACCCGGCTCCAGAGCGGATAGAGCTCGCGCAGCCAGCTGAAGAGGTCGGACTGCTGCGCCCGGGTGCGCGTCAGGGTCTGGTAGAGGTGGTGGTGCGTGTTGACGAGGCCGGGCGTGACGAGCGCGCCGCCGAGGTTCTCGAAGGCCTCCGCGGGCGGCGGATTGCCCTCACCGACCGCGTCGACGAAGCCGTCGTCGACGAGGATCCAGCCGTTGGAGAGCTCGGTGCCGGCGTCGTCCATCGTGACGATGTGCGCGTTCGCGAACAGGGTCCGCATGAGAGGATCCTTTCACGCCTTCGACGCGGCGTAGCTAGACGTCGTCGGTGCAGCGGCGCGACACTACCGCCGTGGAGGTCGAAACCCGCTACGCCCGCAGTGGCCACGTCAACATCGCCTACCAGGTGGTCGGCGACGGCCCGTTCGACCTCGTTTTTGTCCCGGGGTACGTCACCCATCTCGAGATGCAGTGGAAGATCCGAAGCTTCGCGCCGTTTCTCGAAGAGCTCGCGTCGTTCTCCCGCCTGATCCGATTCGACAAGCGCGGCACCGGGATGTCTGACCGCGTGGACGGCGCGCCGACGCTCGAGACGCGCATGGACGACGTGCGGGCGGTCATGGACGCAGCGGGCTCGCAGCGCGCGGCCTTCTACGGCCTGTCCGAGGGGGCGGCGATGAGCATTCTGTTCGCGGCGACGTACCCGGAGCGGACGGCGGCGCTCGTGGTGCGTAGCGCCTTCCCGAGGAGCATGTGGGCGCATGACTACCCCTGGGGCCGCAGCGACGACGAGTACGAGCGCGACGTCGAGCGGGCCTTGCAGGCATTCGGCCCGCGCGACCAAGCCCGGGAGTCCGTGCGCGCGCTCGGCGAGTTCACCGACGAGGAAAGGGACGCGTTCCTCGAGATGATCCGCTTCGGGGCAAGCCCCGGCGCAATCGAGGCGCTCCAGCGAATGAACAAGGAGATCGACGTGCGGCACGTGCTCCCAGCCGTGCGTGTCCCGACACTGATCTTGCGCGGCTCCGAGGACAAGCTTGTTCCGGCTGAAGTTGCCGACTACATGGCCGCGAACATTCCGTCGGCGCGCGTTGCGGAGATCCGCGGCGCGGGGCACCTCGCCTTCCTGAAGTACCAGTCCCCGATCATCGCCGAGATCAGGAGTTTCCTGACCGAGATCTGGCGGTCGGGCGGCTGGGAGGAGCAGGAGCCCGACCGTGTGCTCGCGACCGTTCTCTTCACCGACATCATCGGCTCGTCGGCGAAAGCGAGCGCTCTCGGCGATCGCGGCTGGCGCGAGCTGCTGGAAAGGCACCACGCCCTTGTCCGCCGCGAGCTGCTGCGATTTCGCGGTCGGGAGCTCGACACCGCCGGCGACGGCTTCCTTGCGTCCTTCGATGGACCCGCGCGCGCGATCCGATGCGCGTGTGCGATCGTCGCCAGCCTGCGCGAGCTGGACCTCGAGATCAGAGCCGGCCTGCACACAGGTGAGTGCGAGATCGTCGACGGAAAGGTCGCCGGTATCGCAGTGCACACGGGTGCGCGAGTCGCCGCCCAGGCCCAGGGGGGAGAGGTGCTGGTTTCGAGCACCGTCAAGGACCTCGTTGCCGGCTCAGGGATTCGCTTCGCCGACCGGGGAGTCCGCGAGCTCGCAGGTGTTCCCGGGGAATGGCACCTGTTCGCGGTCGAGGAAATCTAGGAAGGAACCTTCTTGCTGGCGTCCCTGACCATGCGGGAGCGCGTGCTGCTCGGAATCGTGGGGCTCATCGTCTTGACGACAGCTGCGCTCGAGTACGGGGGAGGCTCGGACGTGGCGGTCTTCCTCGTCGGGGCGCTCGCGCTGGCCGGGGTCGCCTGGGTCGTCTCGTTCTCGACGGAGGCCGTGGGAGAGCGCTTCGGGCCGGCGCTCACCGGCGTCCTCCAGTCGACGCTCGGCAACCTGCCTGAGCTCTTCGTCGTCCTGTTCGCGCTCTCGGCCGGAGAGCTCGTCGTCGCGCAGTACTCGATTCTCGGCTCGCTCTTCGCGAACGCGCTGCTCGTCCTCGGCCTCGTCATCCTCGCCGGCTCCCGGGCTGCCGGGGGGACGATGAAGTTCGGCCGGCGGCTGCCGAACGACACGGCGACGCTGCTCCTGCTCTCCGCGTTCATCATCGGCCTCGTCGGGATCTCGGCGAACACGCACGACCGGGCGAGCGACGACATCGTCACGATCTCCGCCATCGCGGCGGTGGCGGTCCTCATCGTCTACGGCGTCTGGGTGTGGGGATACCTGCGCAGCACGCGCGACGAGGTCGGCGGCGGGCCGCCCGAGGGTGGGCCGTCGCTCAGGACGTCGATCACGATCCTCGCCATCGCCGGCCTCGGCTCGGCGTTCGTGTCCGAGTGGTTCGTCGACGCGCTCCGGCCGACGATCGATGCGATCGGCGTCTCCGCGCAGTTCGCGGGGCTCGTCGTCGTCGCGATCGCGGGCAACGCCGTCGAGCATGCCGTCGGCGTCGTGCTCGCCTACAAGGGCCAGGCCGACCTGGCGATCTCGGTCGTGAAGAACTCCGTCGCGCAGGTCGCCGCGTTCCTCGCGCCGGCGCTCGTCCTCGTCTCGCTGCTCTTCCCGGACCCGCTCACGTTCGACCTCGCGCCGGTCTACATCGCCGCCTTCCTGCTCACCGTGATCGCCATCTGGCAGGTCACGGGCGACGGGGAGGCCTGGGCGTTCGAGGGCGCGGCGCTGATCGCGACCTACGTGATCCTCGCCGTGTTCACCTTGTACGAGTGAGCCCGCGCTCGGCCGCGCGCTGAGCAGAGCGCCGCGCTAGGTTCCGCGGCCATGGCCGAGAAGCCCGACGCCGCCGCCACCCTCTCCGCCGCGTACGCGACCGAGGGCGCAGCCATCGACCTCGGGCGCGCGGTGCACGAGGGCGCGCTCCTCCCGGACGTCGCGGTGAAGGTGCCGCTGGCGACGATGAACCGCCACGGGCTGATCGCCGGCGCAACGGGCACGGGCAAGACGAAGACGTTGCAGCTCCTCGCCGAGCAGCTCTCGACCGCGGGCGTCCCCGTGCTCGTCGCCGACGTCAAGGGCGATGTCTCGGG
>DATEOR010000075.1:0-18643 GCA_035273885.1 Gaiellaceae bacterium | reverse complement strand
TGCGTCCGGATCGCCCACAGGCCGTCGAGGAACTGCATCGTGCCCGCGACCATCAGGAGGATGGCCGCGAAGGCGACCCATCCACGCCCGGCTGGCCTCGTAGATGTAGTTGTCATGCCTGCTCCTTTCGCGCAGCTTTCGGCCGACCCCTAAGCGCTCGATTTTGGCCGCGCCCCCGGACGGCGCGAGTTCGCTTCCCCTGGTAATACGCCGGTCGAGGGCTTATTTTCGTGCGGCATGCGCCGCCACGGAACGAGCCTGCCATGGACGAAGTAGCGGCCGTCCTCGCCATCCTCGCGTCGGCCGCCTTCGCCCTCGCCGCCACGCTCTGGCAGCGGGCGACGATGGGATCCGACGTCGTGGGAGGAAGCCCCAAGGCCTTCGCACGGCTCCTGTCCAACAAGGTCTGGCTCGTCGGTCTCGGCGCCCAGCTCGTCGGCGTCGTCCTCCAGGCCGCGGCTCTCGACCGCGGCCGGGTCGCCATCATCCAGCCGCTGCTCGTGACGACGGTCATCTGGGCGATGCCCCTCGGGTATTTCCTGACGAACCAGACCATCACCCGGCGGCACATCCTCGGTGCGGGCGTCGTGGTCGCCGGGCTCGCCATCTTCGCGAGTTTCGGCGATCCGGCGGGAGGCCTCGATGACGCCCCCGGGTCGGCGTGGCTCTCCGCGTTCGTCCTCCTGGGAACGATCTGCGCCTGCCTCCTGCTCTTCGGACGCCGAGGCGATCTCTCCGCTCAGGCGGCGGTGTACGGAACGATCGCCGGGATCCTGTACGGCGTGTCGGCGACGTTGATGAAGCCAGTCGTGGAGCAGCTGCACTCCGACGGGGTGGCGAGCGTCCTCGGTGGCTGGGAGTTCTGGGTGATGTCGATCGGCGGGCTCGGCGGGTTCTACATTCAGCAGATCTCGCTGGCGACCGGCAAGCTCGTCACGTCGGTAGCGACAGTCTCGGTGACCAACCCGGTGGTCAGCGTGATGCTGGGCGTGCTCGTGCTGCAGGAGCGGCTCGATCAGCCGCCTGCGTGGCACGTCGTGCTCGCGATCATTGGCCTCGGGCTCGCCCTCTTCGGCGCGGTGCTGATCGCCTCCGTGTCCGAGGGAGCAGGCGAGGAAAGTCCCGCCGCTCCTCCGCACGCCCAGACGGCGTAGCGTCCTCTCAGGAGATCTGCACCGGCGAGGTGCCGAGCCAGACCGCTGCGCCCAGGAAGACGAGCCACCCGAGCGCGAGGAGCGCCTCGCGCTGGCGCTCCTCACGGAGCTTCGTCGAGATCCCAGCGAAGAACAGAGCGGAGGCGAGCATCACGACCGCCAGGACGTAGCTGTCCGCACGCTCGTTGGCGGACTCGGCGTCGTCCGAGTGGCCGCCCGCCTGAGCGTTCAGCTCGGAGCTCCGGGCCGATTCGGAGACCCGGTACTCCGGCATCGCGAATGGGGTGAGGGGCGCATCGGGATTCGTGAAGGGCTCCGTCGCGAGCCAGGCGTCGAACGCAGGCACGAACTCGGGCCGGAACCGGCGGCGGTAGAACTCGGCGAGGTCGGCGTCCCCGGTGAGGTGCGCATCCGTCCACTGGACGAACGTGGCGATGTCGATCTGCGTCAGCTGGCCGGCGCGAGTCGCCGCCTCGGACGATTCGATGCGCGCCGCCGTCGCCTTGCTCGTGCTGACGGCCTGCTCGCCTCGCCAGCGGGTGGACTGGTAGGTGCTCCACGCCGTGCCGAGCGCGGCGACCGCCAGGAGGATCGTCGAGAACAGCTCGACGAGATCGCGCCGCCTGCTCGAACGCCCCATCAGGCGAAGACGTTGACCGCGCGGGCGATCACGAGCCCCACCACCGTCAGCGAGATGAGCGACTGCAGCGACATCGTGAGCTTCGCCCACCAGGCCATGGGCATGACATCGGTCGGACTGAAAGCGGTCGACGTGGTCAAGGCGAGGATGAGGTAGTCCACGTACTGCGGCCGCCAATTCGGCGGCGCGAGCTCGGGGCTCAGCTGCTGCGTGAAGGCGAAGTCGGGGTACTGATGTTCCGCCCGGAAGCGCGCGAGCGGCCCGCCGCTGTCGAGCAGCCAGTAGAAGAGGCTGAAGACGAGGACGTTGCCGAGCCAGATCACGGCTCCCGAAGCGAGGAGGTCGCTGGCCGAGTTCGTCACCGTCGTCCCCTGGACGAGGTCGGCGATCAACTTCACGGTCGACGTCAGGGCGGCGCAACCGAGCAGGCCCACGAGCGCGATTGCGAGCCGCCGGAGCCAGCGCCTATGCCCGGTCACCCGCGCCGGGTCCGCAGCGAGCAGGACGATGAGCAGCCCGATCTCGATCCCGGGAACGAGCCAGTCCGGCCCCAGGGAGGAGCGATGCGGGACCGCGATGCGAAGGACGATCGACATCGTGATGAAGAAGCCGAGCGTGAGGGCGATCGGCCAGCGCGGCTCGATGAAGAGCCGTTCCTCGGGCCGCTGCGACGCCGTGCTCGTCACGCGGGACTCACACTCGCGGACGCCGACGTCCCCGGATCCTGCTCGGGGGCGCGCCCGTTCTCTGCCTGGTAGGCGGCGAGCAGCTCCCGCTCGCGCGCGAAGCTCGGGAAGAACCGGGCGACGATCGCCGCTCCGATGACGACCGCGACGATCCCGGCGACGTAGGCCCACTGGTCTCCCTGCAGGAAGGACGTCTTCGCAGCCGCGGTGATCTGGTCGGCGTACTGCGGGTATTCGCGCGCGACGGCCTCCGCGCCGTCGAACGACTTCGTCAGCTGGCCCGCGACGTCGTCCGACACACTCGTGTTCGAGGCGGCGATCTGACTCGCCGCGGCGGAGGCGTAGCCAGCGGTCAGGAGCGCGCCGAAGATCGACTGCATGACGGCGCCGCCGAGATCGCGCTGCAAGTCAGCGGTGCCCGAAGCCATCCCCGCCCGCCACACCGGCACCGAGCCGGTGAGCGAGTGCGAGGCGGGGGTGCCCGCGAGCCCGACGCCGATCCCGACCAGGGCGTATCCCAGGCCCACCTTCCAGTAGGAGACGTCTTCCTTCCAGAGGAGCAGCATGGCGAGAAAGCCGAGGACGACGAAGACGTATCCCGCGAGAAGCGTGAAGCGGGCGCCGCGCGCCTCGACGATCTTCGCCGAGCGGGGCGCGACGAGCACCATGCAGAACGCGGCGGGCAGGATGGCCAGTCCGGCCTGCAGGGTCGAGTAGCCGAGGACGTTCTGGAGGAATTGCTGGCCGACGAACATGGCTCCCATCAACGAGCCGAAGACGATGATCCCGGCGCAGGCGGCAACCCAGAACGGCGGACGCGACGCAATGTCCAGGTCGTAGAGCGGATTCGGCGCCCGCCGCTGCCTGAGGTAGAAGAGGCCGAGTGCGAGGACCGCGACGAGTGCGAGCGCGATCGTCAGAGCTCCCTTGTTCGGAACCGGCGCGAAGTTGATGGAAAGGATGAGCGCGCCGACGAGGACGAGGGAGAGGACTCCGCCGACGTTGTCGACGGGCTCCGTGCCCTCGTTGACGTGGGCCGGGACGAGGCGCACCGCCATGACGATCGCGACGATCGCGAGCGGCAGCGTCAGAAGGAACACCGAGCCCCACCAGAAGTGTTCGAGAAGAAGGCCCGAGGAGAGTGGCCCGAGCGCGGCGATCGCCCCGCCGATTCCTGACCAGAGCGCGATCGCCTTTGTCCGGCCGGGCCCTGACCAGAGCGCGGTGATGAGCGCGAGCGTCGTCGGGTAGGCCATGCCCGCGGCGAAGCCGCCGCCAATGCGAGCAAGGATCAGGACGACGTCCGAAGGCGCCCAGGCGGCGACGAGCGAGGCCGGGATCGCCAGGCCGGTGCCCGCCACGAGCATCAGCTTGCGGCCGTAGCGGTCCCCCAGGGCCCCGAGCCAAAGAACGGAGCACGCCAGTCCGAGCGAGTAGCCGACCGCGATGAGGTCGAGTGCGGTCTGGCTCGAGTCGAAGTGCTCGCCGATCGACGGCAGGGCGACGTTCGCAACCGCCAGGTTCAGGTTCGCGACCGCCGCGACGAGAATCAGTGCAGTGAGCACGAGCCCGGAGCGCTGCGGCATGTTCGTCCCGCGGTCGTCGCCGGCTGCGCTCATCCATCCACCCTAATCCGCTCAGGCGAGCGGGGGAACACGCAACGCAGGAGCGGCCCACCGAAGCGGGCCGCTCCCTCTGAGCCGAAACCTAGGGCTAGGTCGCCGTCGGCGCGGTGACCGGCTGGCGCAGTCTCGCGCCGCCGAGCAACCAGTAGACCCCGCCGCCGACCACCATCCCGGCGAGCCAGGAGATGTCGGTGTTGTCGAGCGCCTTCGCAATCGGCCCCTGCATCTCGGGCCGAACGCCGAACTCGAACAGCCAGCCGGCGAGAAGGCCGAGGGCGAGCGCGACGATCGCCGCGAGGTTCACGTCACCGTACGGAGATTCCTCCGGCGGCAGATACAGCCCGTCGATGTCGATCTCCTGCCGCCTGACGATGAAGTACTCGACGATCGTGATGCCGGCCCACGGACTGATCCACACGACGATCGACACCATCCAGTTGTCGAACGAATGCGCGAAGCTCGCGGACTCGACGAACGCGATCAGAACGACGGTTCCGATGACCCCCGCGATCCCGGCCACCAACGGCCTGCTGACCTTCAGCCCCAGCGAGAGGAAGGCGAGCGAGCACGAATAGATGTTCAGGATGTTGGTCGCGATCGGTCCGTGCAGGACGACGAAGAGCACGGGGATCGCCATGGCGCCGAACGCGGCCGCGACGAGCTGGGCCGGGTCGGTGCCCTGGCCGCCGGTCGCGATCGCGGCTCCGAGAATGGCGAGCCAGACCGTCGGGATGAACATGCCGAGCGACGTCGCCCAGAAGACCTGCTTCTTCGAGTACTTCGGGTTGACGAAGCGCGGATAGTCGGCGCTCATGGTGAGCCACGAGATACCCCAGCCGATCCCGATGGCCGTCATGAGGGCGGCCATGGCCGAGATCTTGTCGCCGCCGGCGACTTGCGAGCCGCCCCAGTGGACGTCCACCTTCGTGAACGCGAGGGCGGTCATCGCGACCATGATCGCGGCGGTCAACGGCACCGTGTACTTCTCGAAGGTGCGGATGAGGTAGAAGCCCCAGATCGCGATGACGACCTGGACGAGCATGACCAGCATGCCGACGACATAGCGCGTCCCTTGCCCGCCGTGATAGCCGAGCTTGTCGAGGAGACCCTGGTCGCCGACGACGAGGTCGAGAATGACCCAGGTGTTCACGCCGATCCAGCCCATCGTGAGGAGGAGCTGGGCAGCGGCGGGAATGTAGGCGCCGCGACGGCCGAACGCGCTCCGCGAGAGCACCATCTGGTTCACGCCCGTCTTGTGGCCCATCGTCGCGAAGAGGCCGAAGAGGGCGCAGCCGACGATGTTGCCGATCACGATGACCAGAATCGTCTCGACCAGGCTGAGGCCGAAGATCGGCCCGAGCGTGCCGAGCACCCAGTTGATCGGTGCCAGGTTCGCGCCCATCCAGACCCAGAACTGCTGAAGCGGCGTCGAGTCCCGGTCGGCGATCGGGACGGGCTCGATGCCGTGCGCGTCGAGGCGAATCGCCTCGCTCAGCTCGCGCTTTTCCTGCTCGACAATCGACATATGCCCTCCTGCTGGGGGTTGTCCCGGTGAAATCCGGTGTGGCTGGATTTTGCTCCCGGAATCGGACGAGTTACAACCCGAAAAAACCCGCTACGTGCGAACTTCTGCGCGGCGGGCTACGGCTTCCGCCCGCTCCTGCGCCTCGTCGAAAATCTCGCGCTCGTCCACGACCGTGATCCGCCCTTCTTCGAGGAGCCAGCGCCCCGCGCACATGACCGAATTCACGTTCTCGGACTTCATGGAAGTGACGAGCGCGGAGACCGCATCGTGCACGGGGGTCATGTTCGCCGTGCGGGGGTCGACGAGCACGAGGTCGGCCGCTTTGCCCGTCTCGAGCGACCCGATCTCGTGCTCGATCCCGAGGGCGCGGGCGCCGTTTCGCGTCGCCATGGCGAAGGCCGTTCGTGCGTCGAGGACCGTCGGGTCGAGCCGCATGCCCTTCTGCAGCAGGGTCGCCGCCCAGAGCTCGTCGATCAGGCTCATGCGGTTGTTTGCCGGTGCGCCGTCGGTTCCGAGAGCGACCAGGACTCCCGCGTCCAGCATGTCCGCGACGCGGGGCATGCCGAGCACGCGCAGGTTGGAGGCGAGATTGTGGGAGACGGCCGCGCCGCTCTCGGCGAGGAGCCCCATCTCCTCGTCCTCGAGCCAGACCGCGTGCGCGCCGAGAAACCAGGGCCCGAGAGCGCCGAGGTTGGAGAGATGGCGCACCGTGGTCGTCCCGCGCGTCGCTCTCGTGTGCTCGTTCTCCGCGGGGATCTCGGCGATGTGCATCTGCAGCGGCGTGCCGAGGTTCCTGGCCCGGTCGACGCTCGCCTCGATGAGCTCGTCAGAGCAGTTGAAGATCGTGCGCAGGGTGTAGGAGAAGCGCAGGCGGCCGTCTGCGGCGCCGTCCCAGCGCGCGGCGAGATCGTCCTCGATGGCCAGCGTCGTTTCCGTGGACTCGCGCCGCGACTCGGGCACGCCTTCGGGCTGGTCCATCGTGCTGCGGCCGAGGAAGCCTCGGATCCCAGCGCGCTCGAGCCCGCGGCCGGCACCGTCGACGTGCTGGCCGCCGGGGTCGGCAACGGTGGTGACGCCGTTCCGGATCTGCTCGACGGCGCAGGCGAGCGCGCTCACCTCGACGTCCTCCTCGCCCAGTGCGGCCTCGTACGGCCAGATGCGGCCACGGAGCCAGGTGAGGAGATCAACGTCGTCGGCGAGACCGCGCCCGAGCTGCTGGCTCAGGTGACAGTGCGTGTTGACGAGGCCCGGTACGACGATTAGCCCGGCCGCAGAGCGCGGCTCGGCCTCCTCTGCGCTCGCCTCCGGGCCGACGTGGGCGATGCGCCCCTCCTCCACCTCGACGACCCCGGGATCGAGCACCGTCCCGGAGGCGTCCATGGTGACGACCAGCCCGCCCTCGATTCGCAGCCGCACCCGATTACGATACCGCCGTGCCGGCCGACCTCCTCGTGCGGAACGCGCGGCTCGCCGGCCGCGACGGCGTCTGCGACCTCGCAATCGAAGGCGGCCGCTTCACGAGCATCGGCACGGACCTGCGCGTCGACGCGAAGGAGACGCTCGACGCCGAAGGCCGTCTCGCGTCCCCGCCGCTCGTCGACTGCCACCTGCATCTCGATGCCAGCCTCACCGCGGGAAAGCCGCGCCACAACGAGTCGGGCACGCTCCTCGAAGGAATCCAGGTCTGGGGCGAGCTGAAGCCGTCGCTCACCGTGGATGACGTCGTCGCCCGTGCGAGCGAGATCGTCCGCTGGTCGGCCGCGCAGGGCACCCTCTTCATCCGCGCGCATGCCGACGTTTCCGGCGACAACGACGCCATGGTGCGCGGCCTTCTCCGCGTCCGCGACGAGCTCGCCGATCTCGTCACGATCCAGGTGACCGCCTTTCCGCAGGACGGGATCTTCGCGGACGAAGCCGACGAGGCACGGCTCGAGCGCGCCATCGAGCTGGGCGTCGACTGCGTCGGAGGAATCCCGCACTACGAGCCCACGTGGGAGCTCGGGCTCATGGAGGTTCACCGCGTCTTCGAGCTTGCCGGCGAGCACGGCTGCCGTATCGACATCCACTGCGACGAGACCGACGACGCCAGTTCTCGCTTCCTCGAGGTCATGGCCGATGACACCGTCAAGCACGGACTGACCGGGCGCGTGACCGCGAGCCATTGCACGGCCATGGGCTCCTATGAGCCCTACTACTCCTCGAAGCTGCACGGGTTTCTGCGCCGCAGCGGGGTCAACATCGTCGTCAACCCGTATGCGAACTCGCTCATCCAGGGGCGGCTCGACCCCTATCCCAAGCGCCGCGGATTCGCCCAGCTGAAGGAGCTCCTCCGCGCCGGCGTGAATGTCTCGCTCGGAAACGACGTGATCATGGATCCCTGGTACCAGCTGGGGAAGGCCGACCTCGTCCACGCCGCCAACCTCGCGCTCCACTTCACGTACATGAGCGGCCTCGACGAGATTCCGGAGATGCTCGCCTGCGCGACCTGGCGCGGCGCGAAGACTCTCGGTGTCGAGGACGAGTACGGGATCGAGGAGGGGAAACCGGCGCACCTCGTCGTCTTCGACGCGCCGACTCCGGTCGAGGTGCTCCGGCTTCAGCCGGTGCGCCGCTGGGTGATCAGAAGCGGCCGCGTCATCGCCGAGACGACTCCGCCCGTCACGCGCCTCTTCCACGAAGGGCGCGAGGAGACGATCACGTTCGCGCCGCCGGCTACCGGCGCGTGATCGAGCCGACGGCCAGTGCGACGAGCCAAGCTCTGCGTGCCGTCACCGTGCGCGCCTCCGCACCCCGACTCAGGCGGCGCGGAGCGCTTCGATCTCGCGCTGCACGGCGAGGCGCTCGAGGGCGTCGGACTCGATCTGCCGGACCCGCTCGCGGGTGATCCCGAGCCGGCGGCCGATTTCCTCGAGTGAAGCCGGCTCGACGTCTCCGTTCAGCCCGTAGCGGAGCTTGACCACGTCGCGCTCGCGCTCGGGGAGCTGTGAGACCGCGCGGCGCAGGACCTCCATGTCGAGGCTGACCGTCACCTCTTCCTCGGGCCCGGCCTCCTCACCCGCCATCAGCTCACCGAGCGAGGTCTCGGACTCGGCCATCGGCCGGTCGAGGCTCGTGACGGCCCGGGCGGCCTCGCGCACCTCGCGCACCTGCTTGACGGGGAGCTTGGCGGCCTCCGCCACCTCGTCGTCGTTCGGCGGGCGGCCGAGCTTGGGCGTCAGGTCGCGCTCGGCGCGAGAGATCTTCTGCTCGCGCTCGACGATGTGCACGGGGATGCGGATCTCGCGCGCCTTGTTCGCCACGCCGCGCTGAACGGCCTGCCGGATCCACCAGGTCGCGTAGGTCGAGAACTTGTAGCCGCGGCGCCAGTCGAACTTCTCGACGGCGCGGATGAGCCCGATGATCCCTTCCTGGATGAGGTCCAGGAGGCTCAGGCCGTGGCCCTGGTACTTCTTCGCGATCGAGACGACGAGGCGCAGGTTCGAGTTGATCATGCGCTCTTTGGCCTCGCGGTCGCCGCGCTCGATGCGCTTGGCGAGCTCGACCTCCTCCTTCGCCGTCAGGAGCGGATAGCGGCCGACCTCGTTCATGAAGAGCTGCAGGGCATCCGTGGTCGCATGCGCGAGATCACCGTTCACGTATGTCGTCGCGGGCGCCGACTCGCGCGCGCAGTTGTCCTTGAGATCGATGGCGCGGCGCTCGATCTCCTCGTAGAGGTCCTGCACCTGCTCGTCCTCGAGGTCGAGCGCCTGTGCGACCTCGTCGACCTCGGAGTACTGGATGCAGCCACTTTCCTCCCCGCGGTCGAGGAGGGCCTGCACGGCAGCGTCCATGTGAGTCGTATTTCCGTCCACGGTCTCACGAAACAGTGTAGTTCGTACGAACGTATGTTCTATACTGGAGCATGGCCCGCCCGCAGTACCTCGAGGACACCTGCAAGACCGCCCTGAATCGCGTGCCGGCCGAGAGCCGGGTGCCATTCCGCTGGACGATCAACCCGTACCGGGGCTGTACGCACAGCTGTCACTACTGCTTCGCCCGTGCGTTCCACACGTATCTCGACCTCGGGATCGGCGAGGACTTCTCCTCGAAGATCGTGGTCAAGACGAACGTCGTCGAGGTGCTGCGGCGGGAACTCGCCTCCCCGCGCTGGGACGGCGAGGCGATTGCGATGGGAACGGCGACCGACCCCTACCAGCACTGCGAGGGGCGCTACCGGCTGACGCGCGGAGTCGTCGAGACGCTCGCCCGTTTCGCCAACCCGCTTTCCATGCTGACGAAGTCGACGATGATCGTCCGCGACCTCGACGTCTACCGGCGGCTGAACGACGTCGCGCCGGTCTCGGTCGCGATGAGCGTCGGCACGCTGGACGAGGACGTGCGCCGCGTCGTCGAGCCCGGCACGCCTCCCGGCGCAAAGCGCCTCGGGATCCTCGGCCGTTTCTCCGAGGCCGGGATCCGCACCGGAGTTCTCGTGGCGCCGATCCTCCCCGGCCTGACCGATACGGAGGAGCACCTCGACACCGTCCTCGCCGCGTGCGCCGAAGCCGGGGTCGACTACGCGGTGCCCATCGTCCTCCACGTGCGCGCCTCGATCCGCGAGCACTTCATGCCGTGGGTCAAGCGCACGTATCCCTGGCTCTACCCACGCTACGCCGAGCTCTACGGCTCGCGTGCCTACGCGCCCAGGGCCTACCAGCAGGAGGTCTCCGAGCGCTTCGCGCGGCTCCGGCTCAGGCACGGGATCGGCGGGAACGGAGAGACGGCCCGCCGCGAGGTGCGGGAGCGCCAGGAGCAGCTAGCGTTGGCCGTCTGACCGACCGCATCCGCACCGGCACGTGCTCCTGGGCCGACGACTCGCTCGTCAAGTACTGGTATCCGAAAGGCGTGCGCTCGGGCGAGGAGCGGCTGCGCTACTACGCAGACCACTTCGACACCGTCGAGGCGAACTCGACCTACTACCGGCTCCCCGAGGAAGACCTCGTCGCCAAGTGGGCCGAGCGCCTTCCCGAGGGATTCGTGATGCACGTGAAGGCCTTCGGGATGATGACCCGCCACCCCGTGAAGGCAGATGTCCTTCCGCCCGACCTCCGCGAAGCGGCGCCGGTGGATGACCGCGGCCGGGTCGACCGCCCGCCGCGTGAGCTCCGCTCGGAGGTCTTCGCGCGCTTTCACGCCGCGCTCGAGCCGCTCCGCTCGGCCGGCAAGCTCGGCGGGATTCTCCTCCAGTTCCCGTCCTACATCGTGTGCAAGCCGCTCTCCTTCGAGTACATCGAATGGGCGAAGGAGGAGCTGCGCGGCGACCACGCGATGGTCGAGTTCCGCCACCGCAGCTGGCTCGAGGAGGAGAACCGCGAGCAGGTGTTCTCGTTCCTCGAGGAGATCGGCGCGACCTACGTGATCGTGGACGCGCCGAAGACCGATGCGAAGAACCTCGTCCCGACGGTTTTCGCCCGGACGAGCCCGATGGTCTACATGCGCACACACGGTCGCAACGACAAGACGTGGAACATCCGCGGCCGAAGCGCGGCGGAGCGCTTCGACTACCTCTACTCCGAGGAGGAGCTCAGGGAGCTCGTCCCCGCCGTCCGCGAGCTCGCCTCGGACGCGCAGGAGGCCTACGTGATGTTCAACAACAACGGTCGCTCCCGCGCAGCCGGAAACGGGCATTCTGAGCGGGATTCATGGGTTTCGCAGGCACCCACGAACGCCCTCATGCTGCAGAAAATCCTCACAGAGGGGTCGTGAAGTCCGAATCCCCCAGTTAAGATTCAAGACAGGCGCTGGCGCGCCGATGGGACACTTGTGGGGAGCCGTTTTTCGCGCATAGCCGCACCCGTTACCGGCGTGCTCGCCGTACTGGCCGCCGTCGGCTTCGTACTGGCCGCGCCGAGGCTCCTGGACCTCTCCGGCGACCAGGCCGCCATCCCCGCTCCCCCGGCTGGAACCGGCGAGGTCGCGTCGGTCGTCGCACCCGGCACGCCCGGCCCCCCTGGGCAGACGCCGTCGACCGGGCCGGGCGAGGCGCCACCCGCGGGCGCAACCGGACCGGCCTCCCCGGCGGGCCCGGGGACCCCCGTGGCCTTCCCGGGGATTGCGCCGAACGAGCGCCCGACCGGTGGCGGCATCTCCGCGACTCCGCAGCCCGGAGTCGGAGAAGAGGCGCCCGGCCAGGGCGACGATGACGATCACGGCGGTCCCGGCCATCCGGCCAAGGAGCACAAGGGCCACAAGCACCATCACGGCCACGGCACGGGCCACGAGCAGCACGGGAACGGCAAGGGCAACGGGCATTCCGGCGACGGGGACGGCGACCAGCAGCGGGGCAACGATCACGGGAAGCACTCGGGCGGGAAGCACAACGGCTGGACGAAGTCGGACAAGGATCCCCCGGAGAAGTCCCACGACTCTCTAGGCTCTGGCCATGGCAACGGCAAGAAGCCCGATCGAGAGCACGGTCAGGGCGCCAAGCACGGAAAGTCCGAGCGGCGCGCTCATTCTCACTCACGGTCGCGGCGCTGACGCCGGCGACCTCGAGCCGCTCCTCAGCATCCTCGACCCGGACCGCCGCCTCCTCGGCGTGTTCCCGCGCGGCCCGCTCTCGCTCCCGCCCGGAGGACGGCACTGGTACATCGTCCGCGAGATCGGCTTTCCGGACCGCGACACGTTCACGGCCACCTACGGCGAGCTCGGACAGCATCTCGACGGCGTCCTCGCCGAGCACGAGATCGGCTGGGACCGGACGGTCGTCGGGGGCTTCTCGCAGGGGGCGGTGATGTCGTACGCCCTCGGGCTCGGAGAACGAAGGCCCAGGCCCGCGGCCATCCTGGCGTTCTCGGGGTTCGTCCCGACCGTGCAGGGCCTCGAGCTCGACCTCGCATCCCGCGCCGGGCTTCCCGTGTCCATCGCCCACGGAGCGCTCGACCCCGTGATCGGGGTGGAGTTCGGCCGCCAGGCGAAGGGGTTGCTGGAGGAGTCCGGCCTCGCCGTCAGCTACCGGGAGGACCCGGTCGGGCACACGATCACTCCCGGCGGGCTCGCCCAGGCGATCACCGTGCTTGCCGACGCGCTCGGCTAGAGCGAAGCTTCGCCGATGCGGGGCTCGTCCACCCCGGATTCCGGCGTCCCGACAGGCGGCCGTGGCCGCAGCACGGGTGTCAGGTAGAGCATCTCGTAGGCAAGCGCCGCGAGTGCGCCGCCGAGGAAGGGGCCGATGTACCAGATCCATCCGTCGGCCCACTGGTTCTGGACGAGCATGGGCCCGAGGGCGCGGGCCGGATTCATGGCAGCGCCCGTGAGCGGCCCTCCGATGAGGATGTCGGCCGCGATCGTGAGGCCGATGGCGAAGCCCGCAACGATCGTGAACGCGCCGCGCGGGTCGGCAGCGGTGGCAAAGACGACCCACACGAGGAAGAAGGTCATGACCGCCTCGAGCACGAAGCCGGCTCCGACCGAGATCTGGCTGTTGAGCGTCGGCGCGCCGAGCTTGGCAGCGTCGCTGATGTTGTCGGGGTAGATCCACTTGAGCAGGAGGGCCGCTGCGACCCCGCCGGCGAACTGCGCCACCCAGTAGCTCAGACCCAGCAACGGCCTGATGCGACGGGTCATCAGGAACCCGAGCGTGACCGCCGGGTTGAAGTGGCCGCCCGAGATGTGCCCGAGAGCGGTGACCATGATCGCGAGGATGAGGCCGTGCGCCATGGCGACGCCGAGCAGGTCGCCGCCACCCGTCATCACCGAGCCGGCCCCGACGAAGACGAGGGCGAAGGCCCCGACGAACTCAGCGATCGACCGGCGGAGAGTCTCCCCTTCCACGGCGCGCAGGCTAGGGCCCGCGCCGGACGGAATGAGGCGCCAGCCCTAGCTCAATGAGAGGCCCACTCCGGCTCGTCCTCGACACCCACCGCGTCCGCGATCCGGTTGATGTAGTTGAAGTAGGCGATGATCTGCAGGGCGTCGTGGATCGCGGCGTCGCTCCAGCCTTCCGCGCGGACGGCGTCGAGATCTGCCCGCGCCACCCGGGACGATTCGTGCGTCACCTTGACCGCAAGGTCGCAGAGGCAGCGCACGCGCGGCTCCAGGTCGGCTTCCCGGTAGTCGTGCATCGCATGATCGGCCAGCTCGTCGGGTGCGCCCTCGGCACGGAGGTCGTCGGCGTGCGAGCGAATTCAGTAGTGACAGTCGTTCGCGCGCGAGACGACGACCGCGAGGAGCTCCCGCTCGGCGCGTGAGAGCTCCGACGGCCCGAACATGACGGCGCGATAGAGATCCATCGAAGCGCTCAGCGTCTCCGGATTCAGGGACATCGCCTTGACGATGTTGAAGACTTTCCCTGCCCGCTCGATCGCCGCGTCGTACTGGGCCTTGAGCGCCCCGGTCGCCTCGCCTTCCTCGATCAGACGGAGATTCGGCACCCGCGCATTCTGCCGGTTGCATTGCTTCAAGTTGCATTCCTGGTGTCGGACTGCAATAAGTGTCCCGCCCCGGGGTCGAGAAAAGGAGAGTTGGCGGTGGAAGGGTCAGACGACGTGAGCTACGAGGCCGAGCCGCAGGGCCCGTCAGACGAGGAAGCCACGAACGGCCGCACTGATCACGCAGAGACCGGCAGCCGAGTCGCGGGAGTCTTGAACGCCGCCGAGGAAGCGGCCGAGACGATCAAGGACGAAGCGCGGCGGCACGCCGACGAGATTCTCCGCCAGGCGAAAGCCGAGGCCGCTCAGCGGGTCGAAGAGCTCACCCGCGAGGCCAAGCGGATTCGCGCCGAGGCCGACGAGTACGCACGCGATATCCGCGTCGCCGTCGACTCCTACGGCACGCAGGCTCGCCGCGAGGCCGAGCAGGAGGCGCGCAAGCTCCTGAACGATGCCGAGGAGCAGGCACGCGCGACTCGCGAAGCGGCGCAGGAGATGGCGAATCAGATCGACGAAGGCGCCAAGCGGCGGCACGAGTCGCTCGTCCGCGAGGCAAAGTCCCTCGAGGAGCGCCGGCAGCGCGTGCTCGATGGCCTGCGCGACCTCGCCGCCCAGCTCCAGGACGCGCTCGTGGAGCCGTCGAGCAGAGAGATGGACCTCGCCGACGCGCTCGACATCGAGCGACGCCGCTGACCGACCCGGGCGACGAGCTTCGCACACTGCTGCGCGGCTTCCCGACGGGAGTCGCGGTTCTCACCGTCGACGCCGCGGGTCAACGTCTCGGGCTGACAGTCAGCGCGCTCGTCTCCCTCTCCCTCGAGCCTCCGCTCGTCGGAGTCGGTGTCAGCCGGCAGGCGGCCATGCACGAGCTGCTTCGCGAGGCGGGCGGGTTCGCGCTCAGCCTCCTCGCAGGAGACCAGGAGGAGGTCGCCCAGCACTTCGCGCGCGGAGTGCCGCCGTTTGCGCACTGGCACGGCATCGCCACGCGCGAGGGGGCGGAAGGCGCGCCGCTCATCGACGGCGCGCTCGGCTGGCTGGAGTGCCGCCTTTCCGCCGGGCACGATGCGGGCGACCACACGCTCTTCATCGGCGAGGTGCTCGCGGCCGAGCACGGCCGGGGCGGGCCGCCGCTCGTCTATCTCGGCCAGCGCTACATCTCGATTGACGCATGATCGAAGCCGTCGTCTTCGATCTCTACGGGGTCCTCATTGACTCCGAGCACGTGTGGGACGAGGTTCGCCAGCAGCTGGCCGAGGAGCGGGGCGGGACGTGGAACGAGAACGCGTCGCGGGACATGATGGGCATGAGCTCGATCGACAGATCACGCCACGTATACCCACCGGACGCGCTCTCGTTCTCGCGCTAGTGCTGGCCGGACCCGTCGAGCAGCGCGACGAGCTCGCTCAACGTCTCGACCACCAGCGCTGCCCCGGCCTCCTCAAGCGCCGACCGATCGACCGCCGACCCGGCAAGGACCCCGATCGCCGTCATGCCCGCGGCCCTCGAAGCCCGGATGTCCCAGGTGGCATCCCCGACTGCCCAGCATTGGTCTGCCGGTGCGCCGAGACGCTCGGCCGCAAGCAACAGGAGGTCCGGCGCCGGCTTCGCGCGCTTCACCTGGCTGCCATCGACGATCGTCGGCGGCACCGCGAGCCCCAGCGCCGCGACTGACCGCGTGACCTGCTCCGCCCGGCTCGACGTCGCTATGACCCAGCGGAGGCCACGCGCTTCGATCGCCCCGAGCAGATCGGCGGCCCCGGGCAAGGGTCGCGGGCTCGTGTTCAGCCGGTCGAAGGCCTCGCCGGCCGCCGAGTCGATCTTCTCGATCTCGTCGTTGGCGATCCGGCGGTTGTTGGCCTCAGCGACGTCACGCGCCAGCCCTTTGCCGTCCATGCCGATCATCGGTGCGACCTCGTCGCGGTTGGTGCGCATGCCTGCGGCCGCGAGCGCCTCGAGCCAACCGTCGATGCGCGCGCCGACGGTGTCGACGAGCGTTCCGTCCAGATCGAACGCGATGCCGGATGGCGCTGGGAGCTGATCGGGGCGCTGTGGCATGGGTCCTCCGGCGGCCGCGTGGCCCGAGCCGGTGCCTGAATCCTGCCCGACGCGACCGTCCTCCGCGCCGCAAGCGCGGCGTTTCATGCGCGGCGTCCGCAGGAGTGGTCGCGCTACATGCGCGACGTCGTCGGGCTCACCGACGAACTGGTGGAGATCTCCGCCGAGGTCGTGCGCCGGCTCGACGACCGCTGTCGGCGCGAGCTGCCGATGATCGCGGGCGCCGAGCAGGCGGTGGAAAGGCTGGCGGAGCGCTGGCCCCTCGCGCTCGCCTCGTCGTCCAACCGCGAACTGATCGATCTCGTGCTCGAGAGCTCGGGCCTCGGCCGCCGGTTCGAGGCGACCGTCTCGTCGGAGGAGGTCGCGCGCGGCAAGCCGGCACCGGACGTCTTCCTGGAGGCCGCCCGCCGCCTCGGCGCCGAGCCGGCCCGCTGCGCGGCGGTCGAGGACTCCGAGAACGGGATCCTCGCCGCGAAGGCCGCCGGGATGCGCACGATCGCGATCCCCAACCCGCAGTACCCCCCGCACGAGGACGCGCTCGCGGCGGCCGACGTCGTCCTCGCCACGATCGAGGGCCTCGGCCCTCGTGTCGTCGACCCGGATGCCGCCTAGCCGGACTGCGCCCTGACGTCCTGGATTGCCTGCTGGAGCTCGGTCACAGCGTCACTCGACTGCAGCTGCTGCATCGCTCCCTGGATGTCGCCGCTGTCGATCGACTGCTGCAGCTCACCGGCCTGGTCGGCCAGCCCGTGCAGGGCGTCGTGGAGGCGATCGCGGACGCCCGCGAGATTTTCGTCCTCCGTCTCCATGTTGTCCAGCTGGTCGGCAAGAGACTCGAGCTGCGTCTGCGCCTCGTCGAGTCGGGCCGAGACATCCCCCTGCGACATCGAGCTTGTGACGCCCTGAAGCTGGTCCGAGATGACCGTCTCCGCCTGGCTGGCGATCTGGTTCAGGGCCTCACTCGCACCCGTAGTCGAGACGCTGATGGTGGCGTTCCCTGCGGTGTCCGTGCTCGCAGAGCCGCCACAGCCCGCCGCGACCGCGGACGCCAGGATGATGACGGCAATAGCTATCTGTCGCATCGTCGGACGCTACCCGCGACGGAGAGGGTCTCAAACGCGGCCGACGAGAACGCAGCCGTTGTGGCCGCCGAGCCCCATCGCGTTCGAGAGCGCCACGCGGACCTCTGCCTCGCGCGCCTCGTTCGGGACGTAATCGAGGTCACAGGCAGGGTCGGGGTTCTCGTAGTTGATCGTCGGCGGGATGACTCCATGGTGCACCGCGAGAGCGCACATGATCGCCTCGATCGCGCCCGCCGCCCCGAAGGTGTGGCCCATCACGGACTTCGTCGACGACACCGCGAGCTTGTACGCATGGTCGCCGAAGACCTCCTTGATCGCCTTCGTCTCGGCGAGGTCGCCAAGGGGTGTCGAGGTTCCGTGCGCGTTGATGTAGTCGACGTCCTCGGGTGCGATGCCCGCGCGGTCGAGGGCGTTCCGCATCATCTCGACGACCCCGACCGAGTCGGGATCCGGCGCGGCCATGTGGTAGGCGTCGTTCGACGCACCGTACGAGAGCACCTCGGCGTAGACGCGGGCGCCGCGCTTCTGGGCCGATTCGAGCTCCTCGAGCATCACGATGCCCGCGCCCTCGGCCATGACGAATCCCTCGCGCTCCGCATCGAACGGACGCGACGCCGCGGTTGGGTCTCCGTTCCCGGCGGCGAGGCCCCTCATGTTCGTGAAGCCGGCGAGGATCAGCGGGTGGATGCAGCCTTCGGTCCCTCCGGCGAGCACCGCGTCGGCGTGGCCGTTTCGGATCATCTCGGCCCCCTCGCCGATCGCGTGAGACCCCGTCGCGCACGCCGATACAACCGCGTAGTTGGGGCCGCGGATCCCGAGCTCGATCGCGAGCTGCCCGCTCGGCGAGTCGACGAGGATGTTCGGAAGGAAGTTCGGCGAGACCCGGTCGGCGCCGCGGTCACGAAGGATCTCGTGCTGGCGCATGAGCTCGTTGAAGCCGCCGATGCAGCAGCCGACGACGACCCCGACCCGCTCCGGGTCGAAGCCGTTCACGCCCGCGTCGGCGAGCGCCTCCTTGGCGGCGCCGAGGGCGAAGAGGACGTTGCGATCGAGCCGCTTGGCCTCCTTCGGAGAGGTGACGCTGCTCGGGTCGAAGTCCTTCACCTCGCCGGCGATCCGGACCGGGAGATCGTCGGTCGGGAACGCCTGGATGGTGTCGATCCCGCTGCGCCCGGCGACCGCGGCTTCCCACGTCGAAGGCGCGTCGTTACCCAATGGAGAGACGACCCCGACCCCTGTGATGGCAACTCTTTTCATGTCCTCGATAGCGTTAGACGGCGCGATGGCTTCTTCGGTTTCGCCCAAGCTTCCTTTTCCCCCGATGGAGGCGGAGCTAGTCGATCAGCTGCCCGAGCCGGAGGGCTGGCAGTACGAGCCCAAATGGGACGGTTTCCGGGGGATCCTCGAGAACGTGACCGGCGAGCTGCATCTCTGGAGCCGTAACGGCCGCCCCCTCCTCCGTTATTTC
>DATEOR010000074.1:0-7745 GCA_035273885.1 Gaiellaceae bacterium | reverse complement strand
CTCCGCCGTCGTGAAAGGCCCGCGTCCGCGTGCGTAGCGGACAAGAAGGCCGCCGAGGGCATTCTCTCCGGACTCGAGGAAAGCATCAGGGAGGCCGGCAGGCGGCATCGCGCCGACGGCGTCCCGATAGCGGCCGGCATCTTCGGCCGCGATGAGTCGAGCTTCACCCTCCACACGGATTTGCACAGCCCGGCGCTCGGCCTCGAGCGGCTCGGCGAGTGCGACCTCGTACTCACCTGGACGAAGGTCGCCCCTGCGAAGCAGGAGATCGTGGAGCTGGTCCGGACTCTTCGGCGAGCCGCGAAGCTCCTCCTCGACCTGCTCGAGCGCAGCCGGGTCGATGAGGTCGCGCAGCTCCTCCTGGCCGAGCAGCTCCTTCAGGAGGTCACGGTCGAGCGCGAGGGCCTGGGCCCGGCGCTCTGCAAGCGGCGTGTCGTCCTCGTACATGTACGTGGCGACGTAGTCGAAAAGGAGCGAAGAGGCGTACGGCGACGCCGTCGCAGTCTCGACCTCGACGAGATCGATACGACGCTGGCGGAGAGCGGCGAGCAGCTCACGCAGCGCCGGCAGGTCGAAGACGTCTTGCAGACACTCGCGGTAGGTCTCGAGGATCACAGGGAAGTCGGAGTAGCGCCGGGCAACCTGAAGGAGCCCCTGCGCCTTGAGCCGCTGCTGCCAGAGCGGCGTCCTCTGCCCTGGCCGGCGGCGCGGGATGAGCAGGGCGCGTGCGGCGTTCTCACGAAACCGCGCGCCGAAGAGCGCAGTTCCCGCGAGCTCGGTGACGACCCTCTCCTCCAGCTCGGCCGGGTCGATGAGGACGTCGTCGATCGGCGGCGGGGCGTCCGCGTCGGGAAGGTGGAGGGCGATGCCGTCGTCCGACCAGATCGCATTCACCTCGAGCCTGAGCGACTCGCGCAGACGAGCGGTGAGTGCGAGCGACCATGGGGCGTGCACCCGCCCACCGAAGGGCGTGAGGATGCAGAGGCGCCAGTCGCCGATCTCGTCGCGGAAGCGCTCGACGACGACGGTCCTGTCGGACGGAATCGCACGCGTGGCCTCCTCCTGCTCGCGCAGGTACGTGAGCAGGTTCTGCGCCGCCCGCTCGTCGAGCGAGTGCTGCTCGGTCAGGCGGCTCACCGCGCGCTCGTCGTCCAGGCCGACGAGCTCCCGGGCGGTGCGCCCGATCGCTTGACCGAGCTCGAAGGGCCGACCGACCCCCTCGCCCTTCCAGAAAGGAACCAGACCGGGAATTCCCGGCGCCGGCGACACGAGGACGCGGTCGCGGGTGATCTCCTCGATCCGCCAGGTCGATGCCCCGAGGAGAAACGTCTGCCCGGCGCGAGCCTCGTAGACCATTTCTTCGTCGAGCTCGCCCACGCGGCCTCCACCCTCGACGAGGTAGACGCCGAAGAGACCGCGGTCGGGAATCGTGCCCGCGTTCGTGACGGCGAGCCGTCGCGCGCCCTCGCGACCCCGGACGAAGCCGCGCACGCGGTCCCAGACGATGCGCGGGCGAAGCTCGGCGAACTCCTCCGACGGGTAGCGGCCCGCGAGCATGTCGAGGACGTTCTCGAGCTGCTTCCGCGTGAGGTCGCGGAACGGGTATGCGCGCCGCACGAGCTCGTGCAGCTCGTCCACCGAGATCTCCTCATCGGCCGCGATTGCGACGATCTGCTGCGCCAGCACGTCCAGCGGGTTTCGCGGCACCCGTGTTTCCTCGATCGCGCCCTCTCGCATACGCTCGGCGACCACTGCGGACTCGAGGAGGTCAGCTCGAAACTTGGGGAAGATGCGCCCCTTCGACGGCTCGTCGAGCCGATGGCCGGCGCGCCCGACCCGCTGTAGACCGCGCGCGACGGACTTGGGCGACTCGACCTGGATGACGAGGTCGACGGCGCCCATGTCGATTCCGAGCTCGAGCGACGACGTGGCGACGAGTGCCGGGATCTCCCCGCGCTTCAGCAGCTCCTCGACCTCGACGCGCTGCTCGCGTGCCAGTGAGCCATGATGCGCTCGCGCGATCTCGCGCTCGGCGAGCTCGTTCAGCCTGAGGGCGAGCCGCTCGGCCAGCCGACGGTTGTTCACGAAGACGATCGTCGAGCGGTGGCTCTCGACGAGCTGAAGGAGCTCCGGGTAGATCGAGGGCCAGATCGAGCCGCCCTCGCCCGGCTCGCGCATGTCCTCGACGGGAACGACCACGCGCAGGTCGAGCTCCTTCGCCCGCCCCGCGTCGACGAGCTCGATGTCGCGACCACCTGAGACGAACCGACCGATCTCGTCAAGCGGCCGCTGGGTCGCAGAGAGCCCGATGCGCTGCACGGGCTCGGCGGTGAGACGCTCGAGCCGTTCGAGGCTGAGGGCGAGGTGGGCGCCGCGCTTCGTGCCGGCGACCGCATGAACCTCGTCCACGATCACGAACCGGACGGTGCGAAGCGTCTCGCGGGCCCGGGACGTGAGCAAGAGGAAGAGCGACTCGGGCGTCGTGATGAGAATGTCCGGCGGGTTGCGCAACATCGCCGCGCGCTCCTTCGCGGGAGTGTCGCCGGTGCGGACGCCGACTGTGAGGTTGGAGCCGATGCCCGCGAGGGGGCCGCGGAGGTTGCGCTCGACGTCGTAGTTGAGCGCCTTCAGCGGGCTGACGTAGAGAACCTGAATGCCCTCGTCCGGTCGAGCGCGGTCGAGTGCCCAGAGAAAGGCTGCCAGGGTCTTTCCGGAGCCCGTCGGCGCCTGGATCAACGTGTGCTTGCCGGAGGCAATCGCAGGCCAGCCGCGATCCTGGGCGGGTGTCGGCGCGTCGAAGGTCTGCTCGAACCAGCGGCGGACGGTGGGGCTGAAAGGGGCGAGCGCGCTCACCGTTCCAGCGTATCGCGCCCGTCGAGGCCTACCGGGAGGCGAGGGCCCATGCGTTGGGTGCTCGTCCCTCCTCCCACCCCCAGGCTAAGAGGAACTTCGTCGCGCCGCTGAGACCGACCGCCCCGGAAGGAGCACGAATTCGCCGGAACTACCGATGTGACCGGCTGCGGCAATCCTCCCGTCTTTCCGGCTCCGAAGCAAAGGTCCCCGGTGGGGCTTTGCCTGCAAGTCTCTCCGCGCTACGATCGCTCCATGGCAACGCGCGCGCCGCAAGCGCCCAGCCGTCTTCACTTCACCGGCAACGACGAAGCCGATGCCCTCCTTGCCGAGGAGCCGCTCGCGCTCCTCATCGGCTTCGTGCTCGACCAGCAGGTGCCCGTGCAGAAGGCTTTCTCGGGACCGCTCGAGCTCAAGCGCCGGATCGGCACTCTCGACGCCGCCACGATCGCCGGGATCGACCCGGGCGAGCTCGACCGCGCCTTCCGTGAGCGCCCTGCGCTACACCGCTTTCCCGGGACCATGGCGATGCGGACACAGGAGCTCTGCGCCGCGATCGCGAGCGAGTACGACGGCGACGCTGCTCGCGTCTGGAACGAGGCGAGCGACGGCGAGGACCTCCAGCAACGGCTCCTCGACCTCCCCGGGATCGGCCCGATGAAGGCGCGCTCGCTGATCGCCATCCTCGGCAAGCGCTTCGGGGTCAAGCCGCGCGGCTGGGAGGAAGTCGCGCCCACGCATCCGACACTCGGGGACGTCGACTCCGCCGAGGCTCTCCTCGACTACCAGGCGAAGAAGCGCGCGCACAAAGCGGCCATGCGGGCCGCGAGCGACTCGGAGAGCTAGCTAGAGCCCTTTCGCGAGCGCGGAGCGAGCGGCCAGGTAGCCGCACATGCCGTGAACGCCTCCTCCCGGCGGCGTCGACGCCGAGCAGAGGTAGACCCCGCGTGCCGGGGTCGCGTAGGGGTCGAGCTTCGCCACGGGCCGTGCGGCCAGGCGCCAGAGCGTCGCCGCGCCGCCGTTGATGTCGCCGCCGACGAGATTGCGGTTCCGCGCCTCGAGCTCCGACGGCGGCAGGACGCTCCGAGCGAGCACACGTTTCCCGAAACCGGGGGCAAACCGCTCGATCTGCGCCTCGATCCGCTCAGTCATGTCGACCTCGGAGCCGTTCGGCACGTGGCAGTACGCCCAGGCCGTGTGTTTGCCCTCGGGCGCCCGACTCGGGTCGGAGAGGCTGTGCTGTGCCAGGAGGATGAACGGCCGCTCGGCGCCCCGGCCGCGCCAGGGCGCACGCTCGGATTCGGCGATCTCCGGCAGCGTCCCGCCGAGGTGGACCGTGCCGGCGCGGGCGCACTCGGCCGCGGTCCACGGAATCGGCCCGTCGAGCGCGTAGTCGACCTTGAAGGCGGCAGGCCCGTGGCGGAAGTGACGGAGGCGGCGCACGTAGTCGCGGGGCAGCCGGCCGCCCGCGATGCGTACGAGCTCGCGCGGGCTCACGTCGCAGAAGACCGACCGCGCCGGCGGCAGCTCGTCCAGCGAATCGACCGGCGCGCCGGGCTCGAGCTCGCCTCCGAGCTCGCGGAGGAGTGAGACGAGCGCGTCGGCGATTCGCTGCGATCCTCCGCGCGGGAACGGCCAGCCGAAGAGGTGTCCGCTGAGAAGCAGGACGAGCCCGAAGCCGGCAGTCGGGCTCCGCTCGAGCGGCACCATGGAATGCGCAGCGCAGCCGGCGAAGAGCGCGCGTGCCCGGTCACCGCGGAAGATGTGCGCGGCCAGCCCGGTTGCAGACCGCGCCGCGTGCCATGCGAAGCGCGCCAGGGCGAACGGATGCGACGGGAGCGCGGTGAGCGGGCCGAGCGCCGCCTCCTCGAGCTTCGGCCAGTCGGCCGCCAACGGCTCGAGCATCCTCCGGTACGCATCGCCGTCGGCCCCGAGCCCGGCAGCGGTCATCTCGATCGACCGCTCCAGCAGAACCGCGGTGCCGTCGTCGAGCGGGTGCGCGAGCGGTGCATCCGGCTGGATCAGGTCGAGGCCGTGATCCGCGAGCGGCAGGTCCCGGAGAGCGGGCGAGCCCGGCACGAATGGGTGGATGGACGAGCAGACGTCGTGCACGAAGCCCGGCAGCGTCAGCTCGGCCGAGCGCGTGCCGCCGCCGAAGGTCTCCTCCGCCTCGCGGACGAGCACGCGCTTGCCCGCCCGGGCCAGCGTCACCCCCGCGACGAGGCCGTTCGGCCCCGACCCGACCACGACCGCGTCGTACGGAGGGCTCAGCCGACCTCGGTGAGCGCGGACGAGCGGTTCTCCCGCACCATCTCGCGCGCGATCACGAGTCGCTGAATCTCGTTGGTGCCCTCGTAGATCTGCGTGATCTTCGCGTCGCGCATCATGCGCTCGACGGGGTACTCCTTGATGTAGCCGTAGCCGCCGAGGATCTGCACGGCCTCGACGGTCGCCTCCATCGCCACGTCGGAGCACATGAGCTTCGCCATGGCCGAGTACTTCGTCAGGTCGGGCGCGTCCTCGTCGATCATGACGCCGACCTTGTAGAGGAGCCCGCGCGCGGCCTCGCACTTCGTCTCCATGTCCGCGAGCTTGGCCGCGATCATCTGATGCTCGATGATGGGCTGCCCCATCGTCTCCCGCGTCTGCGCATAGGCCAGCGCGTAGTCGGTCGCGCCCTGCGCGATGCCGAGAGCCTGCGCCGCGATCCCGGGTCGCGAGCGATCGAGGACGCGCATGGCGATCTTGAACCCTTCGCCCTCCGCGCCGATCAGGTTCGCGGCGGGCACGCGGCAGTCGTTGAGGAAGACCTCGCCCGTCGTCGATCCCTTGATGCCGAGCTTCGGCTCGATCCGGCCGATCTCGAACCCGGGCGTGTCGGCCTCGACGACGAAGCAGGAGATGCCGTCGTGCCCCGTGGACGGGTCCGTCTTCGCGAACACCGTGTAGAGGTGTGCGACGCCCGCGTTCGTGATGAAGCGCTTCGAGCCGTTCAGGACGTAGTCGTCGCCGTCGCGCCTGGCCTCCGTCCTCATCGCGGCGGCATCCGATCCGGAGCCGGGCTCCGTGAGGGCGTAGGCGGCAATCCACTCGCCGCTCGCGACCTTCGGCAGGAGACGGTCCTGCTGTTCCTCGGTGCCCGCGAGCCGGAGTGCGAGCGAGCTCAGCTCCTGAACGGCGAGGATCAGGCCGACCGTCGCATCGGCCCTTGAGATCTCCTCGACGGCGACGAGCAGCATCAGGGCACCGGCATCCGACCCGCCGTGGCGCTCGTCGAAGGCGAGGCCGAAGATCTCGTGCTCGCGCAGGAGCTCGACCATGTCCCAGGGAAAGTCGCCCGACTCGTCGATCTCGGCCGCACGGGGCGCGATGCGCTCCCGCGTCAGGGCACGGACGAGCTCGCGAATCTCGCGCTGCTCATCGGAAAGCGGGTCCCACGGCACATCCGGATTCTAGGCGGGGTCGGGGTTTTCGAACCGCGCGTGCAGGTGGTTGTCGTGGTTCCAGAGAACCTCCACGACCCCCGGCGGCCCGGTGAGCCCGGTGTTCGGGCCGACGAAGACGAGCGAGGCGCCGGCTGCGACGAAGCGGTCGACCAGGTCCTGGGCGAGCCTATGGTCGATCTGGGCCGCGACGCGCGGCGGGCGCTCCCTGCGGTCGCCGCGCGGGTAGTAGACGTCGACGTCGAGCCCGTTCTGGTGAGAGGCATGGCGCGGGCCGAAGGGACCGCCATGCCGGCGGCTGAGGTCGCCGATGCCGACGCGCGGTGCAGACGGGTGCGTCGCCGAATACCCGGCGACGACGCCGAGGACCTTCCGGACGAGGAAGTCCGTTCCCCACCTCCTCCCCGGCCGGTCAGGCCGGCGGTGCAGGAGCGGATCCCAGGTGAAGTAGCGCGGGCCCGAGGCCGGGAGCTGCACGCCGCGCACGAGCCGCCCGCCGGTAGGCGTGCCCAGGGCGCTCGACGCCCGCCACTGCACCGCGGGCTCGCGCGTGGAGTCGGGCGGCCTGCCCTCGTCCGCCGACGGCGTCACGAACCCACAGGCGGCGAACGTCATCGCGATCAGGCAGATTGTCCGCACTCAGGGGCTACGTGAACCTCCCCGCCAGGGGTCCGCGTACAAGACCACATGGGCATCGAGATCCTGCTCTCCGCAGTCGCGCTCGCAACCTCGGCGCCGACCACCGGCGCCGCCGTTGTCGGGCATTCGACCCAGGACCGGCCGATCAAGGCGCACCGACTCGGCGATCCGGCGAGCCCGCACAAGGTCCTCGTCGTCGGGTGCATCCATGGGAACGAGTGCGCAGGAAGCGCGGTCACGCGCAAGCTCAGCCGCCGCAAGCCGCCGACGAGCTTCGACCTGTGGGTGATCAACTGCGTCAACCCGGACGGGCGCAGGCTCGGCGTCCGCCAGAACGGCCGCGGCGTCGACCTGAACCGGAACTTCGGCTCGGAGTGGATACCGATCGGCAATCGCTGGGATCCCGAGTATTCGGGCCCGCGTCCGTGGTCGGAGCCCGAGACACGCACCGTGCGGAGGCTCGTGAAGGACCTGAAGCCACAGCTCACGATCTGGTACCACCAGCCGCAGACCCTCGTCCGCGCCTGGGGTCAGAGCGTGCCGGCGGCGAGGAAGTTCGCCCGCTTCTCCAACATGAGCTTCGCCAAGATCCGCTGGCCGCACGGGACCGCGCCGAACTGGCAGAACCACCGGTTCCCGGGGACGAGCTCGTTCGTGGTCGAGCTGGCTCCCGGGCCGCTCTCCGAGCGCAAGGCGAGCCGCCAGGCCTACGCGGTCATGCGGCTCGCCCGCACGCTCTCGTACTAAACGCGCTCAGCGAGGATCTCGTCGGAAGTGGCCAGGCGCGCGCCCGCCTCCTCCATCTCCTCGAGG
>DATEOR010000073.1:0-9471 GCA_035273885.1 Gaiellaceae bacterium | reverse complement strand
CGGCTGGGGAATCGCGATCCTCCTGCGCCGCCGGCCGGAGCTCGTCGCCTGGGGCCTCATCGCCTTCGCCGGGCCGCCGCTCCTCTCGACACTCGTCCGCACCGGCCGCGCGCCCGACCTCTCGCCGCGCCACCTCATCTTTGCCCTGCCCTTCTTTGCCGCCTTCGTGGGAGTCGCGGTCGCCCGCATCCCTGGCCGGCCGTTGCCGCTCGCCGGGCTCGCCGTGGTCGCCGTGCTCTCGACGCAGGGCATCAACGATCCGCGCTCGATCACCTACACGGCGGCTCTGGGGAGCCGAACGGCCGTCGCCGAGCCGGGTGCCTGGCTGCGCGCGAACGTCCAGCCCAACGACGTCCTCTACCCGTACTCGTCGGTCTACCTCGCAGCCCTTCCAGATGCGGGGGAGGCTCGCGGGCTGCCGCGCGCGCAGGTGCAGTCGCTGCTCGCTGCGCTCGACCGCGTCGACTACCCGTCGGGAGACGTCTACGTCGCCGTGCCGGTCGGAACGAGCAGACGCTTCGAGAGACCGCCTCCTCTCTTTGGAGGGCAGGACTTCGGGTCGTGGGTGATCCTGCGGAGGCGCGGTCCATTCGCCGACCGAGAGGAGGTCCTCCGCGCCATCGAGCTCGGGCTGGCCCAGGGAAGGAGTCAGCTGCGCACGCCGCTACCGGTCCCACTCATCGGCTGGTTCGAGCTGAACCGGGCGGTCGTCTGCGAAACGCTCGCCAAACTCGGCTCGCAATGTGGTACTGAATAGCGATGCTGCGCAGGGGGTTGGTGTTCGCCGCAGTGCTGGCAGGCCTGTGGGCGCTCTGGGAGGCGTATCGCGCCTTCGGCGTCGCGGTGAGCCTGACGTGGCCGTTCGAGGTGAACGACCGGACGATGCCGCACATCCACGACATGATCGGCCAGCTCTTCGAGCCGTCGCGGCGGAACGGGCCGCTCCTCATCGAGGTGCTCGGGAAGGCGGCGCTCTTCACGGCGAAGGAGGCCGCGGTCGGTTTCGCCCTCGGCGCCGGCGTGGGCTTCCTGATCGCGGTGGCCCTCGTGCACTCGACGCTTCTCCAGCGCGGGCTGCTGCCGTACATCGTCGCCTCCCAGACGATCCCGATCCTCGCGATCGCGCCGATGGTCGTCGTCTGGCTCGGCGGGAGGGGGCTGCCGGGCTGGTTCTCCGTCTCCGTCATCGCCGCCTACCTGACCTTCTTCCCGGTCGCCATCAACGCTCTTCGCGGGCTCCAGTCCGCGGATCCACGCGCCCATGAGCTCATGAGCTCGTACGCGGCCAGCCGCTGGACGGTGCTCTGGAAGCTGCGCGTCCCCGCCTCGCTCCCGTACCTCTTCTCCGCCTTCAAGATCGCGGCCACGGCCTGCGTCGTCGGCGCGATCATCGGCGAGCTGCCCGCCTCCATCCAGGACGGGCTCGGCGGCGCCATCCTCAACTTCAACCAGTACTATGCGAGCTCGCCCGAGAGCCTCTGGGCGACCAACATCATCGCGGCGCTCCTCGGCATCGCGTTCTTCCTCCTCATCGTGCTCGCCGAGAAGCTCGTCGTCCGGCGAGCGCCGGAGCACTTCGTATGAACGAGCAGGCCGCGGTGGTCTCCCTGAAGTCGGTGACGAAGGATTTCCAGCGCGGCGGAGTTCGCGCGCTGCAGGAGATCGACCTCGAGGTGCGGCCGCGGGAGTTCGTCTCCCTGATCGGTCCCTCGGGCTGCGGAAAGTCGACGCTGCTCAGGATCATCGGCGATCTCGTGCCTCCGACCGCGGGCGAGGTCGTCGTCAACGGGAAACAGGCGCACCAGGCGCGCCTCGACCGCGACTACGGGATCGTCTTCCAGGACGCCGTTCTCTACGACTGGCGCACGGTGGCCAAGAACATCGCGCTGCCGCTCGAGATGCTCGACTGGGACCGCGCGCGCCGCGCCGAGCGCGTCGGCGAGATGGTGAAGCTCGTCGAGCTGGGCGGCTTCGAGGACCACTACCCCTGGCAGCTCTCCGGCGGTATGCAACAGCGGGTCTCGATCGCACGCGCTCTCTCCTTCGACCCGCCGCTCCTGCTCATGGACGAGCCGTTCGGCGCGCTCGACGAGATGACGCGCGAGCGCATGAACATGGAGCTCCTTCGCATCTGGCAGGAAAGTGAGTCGACCATCGTCTTCGTCACGCACTCGATCGCCGAGGCCGTCTTCCTCTCGACACGCGTGGTCGTCATGTCGCCTCGCCCCGGCCGCATTACCGGGGTCGTCGAGATCGACCTCCCGCAGCCGCGGAACACGGACACCCGTGAGCAGGAGCGCTTCTTCGAGCTCGTCACCGAGGTGCGCGAGCTTCTGCGAACGGGCGACCGCTCCGGCGAGGAGCTCCCGGCGTGACCGTCGCTCGCCTTCGGCGTGCTCCCGTGGGGGAAACCAGGTTTCCCCCACGGACCCCCTTCTTAAATGCCGTGAGGGAACCTCCCGTGTCCCTCACACTCCCTCCACATGCTCATCGCCCGGAGAGCGGGCGATGAGCACCACCGTCGTCCAGCCGGTGCCGCGGAGCTTCGGGCGCATGATGGGTCGGAGCGCACGGGACTGGCTGCCGGCGATCGCCATCTTCGTCCTCGGCATCGCGCTCTGGGAGGGCCTCGTGCGAGGGCTCGACGTGCAGCGCTTCCTCCTGCCGGCGCCCTCCGAGATCCTGCGCACGTTCTGGGACGAGCGCGACACGCTGGTGAGCGCGGGCCTTTTCACCTTCAAGGAGGCCGTGGGGGGCTTCCTCATCGGCTCGGCGTTCGCGGTGCTGGTCGCCCTCGTCCTCGCCCGCTGGCGACCGCTCGGGAACGCGCTCATGCCGTATGCCATCGCGGCGAACGCCGTGCCGATCATCGCCTTCGCCCCGATCACGAACAACTGGTTCGGGATCCTCTCGCCTGCCTCGAAGATGGCGATCGCCGCGGTGATCGTCTTCTTCCCGGTGATGGTGAACACCTTGCGCGGGCTGACCTCGGTGCGGCCCGAATCCGTCGAGCTGATGCGCTCCTACGCGGCGCGCGAGCGCGACATCTTCCGACGCGTGCGCATCCCGACCTCGCTCCCGTATCTCTTCACGGGCTTGAAGGTTGCGACCGTCCTCGCGATGATCGGGGCCATCGTCGGGGACTACTTCGGCGGATCGCAGGACGCACTGGGGATCCAGATCAGGAGGTCGGCAGGAATCTTCGCGTTCGAGGAGGCATGGGCGGCGATCTTCGTCGCCAGCGTGCTCGGCATCGCGTTCTACGGCGCAGTCGCGCTCGCGGAGCGGGCCGTGCTGAGCTGGCATCCGTCCGTGCGCGGAGGCCGCGAATGAACACGTCGTACTACGAAAGGGAAGGGGAACGGATGAAGCGTGCTCGGTGGTTGTGGCTGGCCGTCGTCCTCGTGCTCGCGCTCCTCGGCGCGGGCTGTGGCGGCGGGAACGAGGAGTCCAGCGGAGGGACGGGAACGAGCGGCGGCGCGAAGGACAAGGTCACCCTCCAGCTCAAGTGGGTGACGCAGGCGCAGTTCGCCGGCTACTACGCGGCGAAGGCCGAGGGCTACTACGACGACGAGGGCCTCGACGTCGACATCAAGGTGGGCGGCCCGGACATCGTCCCCGAGCAGGTCGTCCTCGGCGGCCAGGCCGAGTTCGGGATCGACTGGCTCGACAATTTGCTCGCCACTCGAGACCAGAACGGCGACATCGTCAACATCGCCCAGGTCTTCGCGCGAAGCGGCATGACCGAGGTCACGTGGAAGGACAGCGGCCTCGACTCGATCGCCTCGCTGAAGGGCAAGAAGGTCGGCGTGTGGCTCGGCGGCAACGAGCACAAGCTCTTCGCCGCGCTGAACAAGAACGGCATCGACCCGCAGTCCGACGTCGAGGTGGTCGCGCAGCCGTTCGACATGAACCTCTTCCTGAACAGGGACGTCGACGCCGCTGCCGCGATGACCTACAACGAGCTTGCACAGGTACTCGAGCAGGAGAACCCGGACACGGGCGAGCTCTACACCCTCGACGACCTCAACGTCCTCAAGATGTCGGACCAGGGCACGGGGGCGCTCGAGGACGGCGTGTTCGTCCGCAGCGACTGGATCCAGGACGAAGGCAACCAGGACATCGCGACGCGGTTCCTGAAGGCCAGCTTCAAGGGCTGGATCTTCTGCCGCGACAATCCGGACGAGTGTCTCCAGATCGTCCTCGACAACGGCCCGACCCTCGGCGAGGGCCATCAGCGCTGGCAGCTGAACGAGATCAACAAGCTGATCTGGCCGAACGACCTCGGCATCGGGGTCATGAACCCCGACGACTTCGCCAACACGGCGCAGATCGCGATCGACTACGGCGTCATCAAGAACGAGGCGTCGAGCGACGCCTACATCGACACGTACGCCAAAGCGGCGGTCGAGGCGCTCAAGGCGGACGGCGCCGACGTCAACGGCGCGAGCTGGCAGGCGCCGACGGTGGAAGTGACGCCGGGCGGCGAATAGCCCTGAGGAATGCACGGAGTGGCCGCCGGAGGGATACTTCGGCGGCCACCCGCTTCAACGAGGGGAGAGAACGATGTCCGTTCTGATCAAGGGCGGCCGCGTGATCACGGCCGCGGACGACTACGCCGGGGACGTCTACGTCGAGGGCGAGCGGGTCTCGCTCATCGGCGAGTCGCTCGACGTGGAGGCCGACAAGGTCATCGATGCGACCGGCAAGTACGTCCTTCCGGGTTGCGTCGACCCCCACACGCATCTCGACATGCCGTTCGGGGGCACGACCACGATCGACGACGTCGAGTCGGGACAGATCGCGGCGGCCTTCGGCGGGACGACGTGTCACGTCGACTTCATCATCCAGCCGCAGGGGTCGTCCTTCGCAGACGCGTTCGACGACTGGCGCTCGAAGGCGAACGGCAAGCAGGTGATCGACATGGGCTACCACATGGCGGTCACCGACCTCCGCGAAGGCGGCTCCCTCGAGGAGCTGGCCTCGCTGCCCGATCAGGGCATCACCTCCTACAAGCTCTTCATGGCCTACAAGGGCGCGCTCATGGTCGACGACGAGACGCTCTTCAAGACGATGGAGGTCGCCGCCGAGACGGGCGCGCTCGTCATGGTGCATGCCGAGAACGGCGATGCCATCGACGTCCTCGTCAAGAAGGCACTGGCCGAGGGGAAGACCGAGCCGAAGTACCACGCGCTGACCCGCCCGCCGGAGACCGAGGGGGAGGCGACGAACCGCGCCATCCAGCTCGCCCGCGTGGCCGGCTGCGCGCTCTACGTCGTCCACGTCTCCTGCCACGAGGCGGTCGAGCCGATCGCCATCGCGCGCGAGAAGGGCTGGAACGTCTTCGGCGAGACCTGCACGCAGTACTTCTTCGTCGACTACACGTTCCTCGAGAGGCCGAATTTCGAGGGCGCGAAGTACGTCTACACGCCGCCCCCGCGGGACAAGGCGAACCAGGAGATCCTCTGGGCCGCCGTGCGAAACGATGTCCTCTCGGCGATCTCCACTGACCACTGTGCCTTCCTCTGGGACGGGCAGAAGTCTCTCGGAAAGGACGACTTCTCCAAGATCCCGAACGGCGGGCCGGGGCTCGAGAACCGGCTGCACATGATCCACGAGTTCGGCGTCCGCCAGGGCCGGATCGGTCTCAACCGCATGGTCGAGCTCCTCGCCACGAATCCCGCAAAGCTCTTCGGCCTCTACCCGAGGAAGGGAACGATCGCGGTCGGATCCGACGCCGACATCGTCGTCTTCGACCCGACGAAGAAGCACACGATCACCGCGTCGAACCAGCACTCGAAGACGGACTACAACCTCTACGAGGGCACCGAGGTCACCGGCACGCCCGAGACCGTCCTGCTGCGCGGGAACGTCCTCGTCGAGGGCGGCGAGCTCGTCGCCGAGCCCGGGATTGGGCAATTCGTGAAGCGGGCACGCTTCGGGGAGCAACTGACCGCGGTCGAGACCGCGGCCTGACTCCAAGGAGGCGGACTTGGCTACACCGGAGCGTCGCTACGGGCCCGGAGCGGGAATCACACTCGGCGGCATAGTGGTCATCTTGGGCATCGTCTTCCTGGTCCTTGGCTGGACCTGGATCGGGATCATCGTGATCGTGCTCGGCCTGCTCGCGTTCGGAGGGTTCGCGCGCGGTCGCTGGTACTGATCCCGCTGCCCTGACCCGTGCGTCCCTCGACGCGTGGTTGCCCGAACGACAATCCCGGTTTAGTGTCGCTCGGTGGGCGCAATCGAGAGACGGATCGGCGAGCTCGGGCTCGCGCTGCCGTCCGCGATGGACCCTCCCGGGAATTTCAAGCTCGTCAATGTCCATGACGGGCTGGCGTATATCGCGGGACATCCGCCGATCGATGGGTCGAGGGTGCTCGTGGAAGGAGTGGTCGGGCGGGATCTCACGCTCGAGGACGGCTATGAGGCAGCGCGGCTCGTTGCTCTCTCGATCCTCGCTTCACTCAGGCAGGAGCTGGGGGATCTCGATCGCGTAACCAGCTGGGTGCGCGCAGTCGGATACATCCAGACCGCGCCGGAATTTCATGACAACGCCAAGGTCCTGAACGGCTTCAGCGACCTGATCGTCGAGATCTGGGGAGATGCCGGCCGGCATGCGCGCTCGGCTCCGGGCCAAGGCCCATCGCCGCTCAACGTGCCGGTGATCGTCGACGCCATCGTCGCCGTGAACGCGTAGCGAATGGGTGCGTTCACTCGATTAGACGAGATCGCGCCACAGCTCCTGGCGGACGGGTATTTCGCCAGGGCTTTGCACGGTGAAAAAGTCACGATCGCGGTCGTCGAGATCGGTCCCGGCGCCGAGTTGCCCGAGCATCGCCACGACAACGAGCAGCTGGGCTTGGTCGTGGAAGGCTCAGTGCGCTTTCGGGTCGGTGGAGAGGAACGAACGCTGGGCCCCGGTGAAAGCTGGAGCATCGCGTCCGGCACGCCCCATGCCGTCACGGCCGGTGATGCCGGCGCGGTGGTGCTGGACGTGTTCTCGCCTCCCAGGAACGAGTGGCGCGCGCTGGCCGAGCTCGATGCACGGCCGACGTCTTGGCCGAGTCGCTGACCCCCGCCTTTCAGCCGACGGCGAGGCCGGGCCTGACGAGCCGCTCGGGACGCGTGAGGCCCGCGTCGTTCACGTGCGGATTGAGCGGCTCGGCCAGTGGTGGAGCGCCGTAGGAGAGCCGAATGCGCTCCTCCGTTGGAGTCCCGTAGAGCGTCGTCCGCTGCCTCGGCAGGCGGCCGAGCGCGCGAATCGTCTCCTCCATTCCCTCGGGCGGCATCTCCTGACCGTGCGCCGCGCCGGCCGCGCGTGAGATCGACTCGTTCATGAGCGTGCCGCCGAGGTCGTTTGCTCCCGCTTCGAGGCACGCCTGCGCGCCCGCGACGCCCATCTTCACCCACGAGGTCTGGATGTTCGTGATGTGCGGGTGCAGTGCCAGCCGTGCGACCGCATGCATCAGGACGGCTTCGCGGAAGGTCGGCCCGGGCCGCGCGCCTCCCCTGAGGTAGATCGGCGCCTCCATGTGTACGAACGGAAGGGGCACGAACTCCGTGAAGCCGCCCGTGCGCTTCTGGAGGTCGCGGACGGCGATCAGGTGCCTGGCCCAGCTGCGGGGGCTCTCGATCGAGCCGAACATGATCGTCGCCGTTGAGCGCAGACCGGCCTCGTGCGCCGACCGATGCACCTCGAGCCATTGCTCCGTCGTGACCTTGTCCGGGCACAGGATCCTGCGCACCTCGTCGTCGAGGATCTCCGCAGCCGTTCCCGGAAGCGACGACAGGCCCGCGTCGCGCAGTCGCGCGAGGTAGCCGGCGAGGGGGAGACCCAGCGTCGCCGCGCCCTGCCAGACCTCGAGCGCCGAGAACGCGTGTACGTGCAGGTCGGGCAGCTCGCGCTTGATCGCCTCGACGAGCTCGACGTAGTAGTCGCCCGTGAAGGCGGGGTGGATCCCGCCTTGCAGACAGACCTCGACTGCGCCGCGCTCCCACGCTTCGCGGCAGCGGCGGACGACCTCGTCGAGCGGGACGAGGTACGGCGCGCCGCGCAGGTTCTCGGCCAGCTTCCCCTTCGAGAAGGCGCAGAAGCCGCAGCGGAAGTAGCAGACGTTGGTGTAGTTGATGTTGCGCGTGACGACGTACGTGACGTCGTCGCCCTTCGTCTCGCGGCGTAGCTCGTCGGCGGCCGCAAGCACCGCGCCGAGCTCGGGCCCGCGCGCGCGGAAGAGAGCCGTGATCGCGTCCTCGTCCAGGTCCTCGTTGCAAAGTAACAGTCTGTTACTTGCCTGATGTCGCGGAGGGCGCGGAGGGTCGCTCTCCACCCCGGCGGCCCAGCGGTCGTCGCGGGCGAGCCCGTCCGCGTCGGCGTGCTTCCGGATCTCCTGCGCGATGCGCGGGTCGGCCCACCGGTCGAGGTCGGCGACGTACTCGGAATAGAGGGGAAGCCGCGGCGCGAGTGCGAAGCCCGCGGCCTCGGTCGCCTCGCGCAGAAGCTCGATCTCGGGCCAGGGTGCTTCGGGGTTCACGTGGTCGAGCGTGACCGGCGAGATGCCGCCCCAGTCGTCGATCCCGGCTTCGAGGAGCCGTGGGAAGTCATCGTAGGAGAGGTTCGGCGGCACCTGAATGTGCATTTCCGGCCCGAGCACGTGGCGAGCCGCTCGCGCCGTCCAGAGGAGGTCGTCGAGGGACGGCTCCGGCGCATGCGCCATCTTCGTCCCCGGCTTGGCGCGGAAGTTCTGGACGATGACCTCCTGGATGTGGCCGTGGCGCTCGTGCAGCTCGCGGATCGCCTCGAGCGCCTCCAGCCGCTCCTCGCGGGTCTCGCCGATCCCGATCAGGATTCCCGTGGTGAACGGGATCTCGAGCTCGCCGGCGAGGCGGATCGTCTCCAGGCGCCGCTCGGGAAGCTTGTCGGGGGAGCCGTGGTGCGGCATGCCCTTTGCGGAGAGCCGAGCCGAAGCGGTCTCCAGCATGATCCCCTGCGACGCCGAGACCGTCCGGAGCAGCGCGAGCTCGTCGCCGGTGATCACGCCCGGGTTCACATGGGGGAGCAGGCCGGTCTCGGCGAGCACGAGCTCGCACATGCGGGCGAGGTATTCGATCGTGGTCTCACAGCCGAGCTCGGCGAGCTCCTCGCGCGCCGCGCGGTAGCGGAGCTCCGGCTTGTCCCCGAGCGTGAAGAGCGCCTCGTGGCAGCCTGCCTCGGCGCCGGCCCGCGCGACCTCCAGCACCTCGTCCGCGCGCATGTACGCGCGCTCGCCGCGGCGCGGCGGCTGCGCGAACGTGCAGTAGTGGCAGACGTCCCGGCAGAGCTTCGTCAGCGGGATGAAGACCTTCGGCGAGTAGGTGATCACAAGCATGCGAGCATCGCCTCATAGTCCTCGGGCCTGTCGACGTCGAGTGCGAGCAGAGGGTCGTCGACGACCGCGGCCTCGAGCCCGGCCGCGCGCGCGGCGCCGAGCG
>DATEOR010000072.1:0-16051 GCA_035273885.1 Gaiellaceae bacterium | reverse complement strand
TGGTCGGGGAAGACGGCGTCGATGACCACTCCGGTGACCTGCTCGACGCGCCCTACGTTGGTGCCCTGGGTTCCGTTGTTCTCAGCCATTGGTTCCTTTTCTGGTGTCCGAAGTGGTTGTGCGAAGTTGGGTCGGGACTAGCCGAGCGCCTCAGCGCCCGAAACGACTTCCAAGATTTCCTGGGTGATCTCCGCCTGACGCACCCGGTTCATCTCCAGGGTCAGGTCGTCCATCATCGATTCCGCGTTCTCCGCGGCGTTGCGCATCGCGGTCATCCGCGCCCCGAGCTCGGAGGCCGCCGACTCGAGCAGCGCACGGTAGATGCTCGTCTCGAGATACGTCGGCAGGAGCCGCGTGAGAATCTCCTCTGGCTCCGGCTCGTAGATGAAGTCGCCCTCGAGCGCGATCTCGTACGGCGTCTTCTCCTCCTCGTCTTCGAGCGCGGTGCGGGGGATCGGAAGCACGTCCTCGACGACGACCCTCTGGGTCAGCGCGGACTCGTAGTGGTTGTAGACGATCACGACCCGGTCGACCTCGCGCTCGGTGTAGAGCTCCGCCAGCTTGTTGGCGATCGCGGCGGCGTCCGAGTAGCCCGGGCGGTCGGTGAAGTCGACCCACGCCTCGGCGACGTCGTAGCCGCGGAAGCGGAGCGACGAGCGCCCCTTCTTCCCCACCACGACCCAGCGCGAGGTCTGCCCCTCGCCGCGCGCCTCCCGCTCGAGCGCGAACGCGCGGCGCAGGATCTGCGCGTTGAAGGCGCCGGCCAAGCCGCGGTCGCCGGTGATCGGCAGGATCGCGACGGTGCCGACGTCCCGCTCGTCCAGGAGCGCGAACTGCCGGGACGGTGTCGCCCGCGCGGTGCCGATCATCAGCTCACGCATGCGGTCCGCGTACGGGCGCAGCGCCTCGATGCGCGCCTCGGCCCGCCGGAGCTTCGCGGCCGCGACGAGCTCCATCGCCTTCGTGATCTTCCGCGTGTTGCGGACGGAGCGAAGGCGCCGCTTGATGTCCTGAACGGTGGCCATTAGCGATCACCCTCTGAGCAGGCTGCGGCCGGCGGACGCGAGAACCAAGCCTCGCAAGGACGCAGGGGGCGTTCGTAGCCGGAGGTTACGGGCGCAACCGAGGACGCCGCGAGGCCCTGGTTCGCAGCGCAACGACGGCTCCGGAATGCGATGAGGGGGGTCGCAAACAACGCTATTCGGCCGCGGCTCCGACCAGGCCTGCGTCTTCCTTGACCGAGAAGCTCGACCTGAACTTCTCGACCTCGGACTTGAGCGTCTCCTGGAGCTCGTCGGAGAGGTCCTTCGAGTCGCGGATCTCGTCGAAGACCGAGCTCTGGGTACGCAGGTATTCCCGCAGCTCGTCCTGGAACCGGGAGACCTGTGCGGTGGGAATGTCGTCGAGGTAGCCGTTGATGCCCGCGAAGATCGCGACCACCTGCTCCTCGACGGGCCACGGCTGGTACTGCGGCTGGTTCAGCGTCGCCACCATGCGCTCGCCGCGGGCGAGTGTCCGCTGGGTCGAGGGGTCGAGCTCCGAGCCGAACTGCGCGAAGGCCTCGAGCTCGCGGTACTGCGCCAGGTCGAGCTTCAGGCGCCCGGCCACCTTGCGCATCGCGCGCACCTGGGCATTGCCGCCCACGCGCGAGACCGAGATGCCGACGTTGATCGCCGGCCGCACGCCCGAGTAGAAGAGGTCGGACTCGAGAAAGATCTGGCCGTCGGTGATGGAGATGACGTTGGTCGGGATGTAGGCCGAGACGTCGCCGGCCTGCGTCTCGATCACCGGCAGCGCGGTCAGGGAGCCGCCGCCCTGTTCATCCGAGAGCTTGCACGCGCGCTCGAGCAGGCGCGAGTGCAGGTAGAAGACGTCGCCAGGGAAGGCCTCCCGGCCCGGCGGACGACGGAGCAGCAGCGACATCTGCCGGTACGCGTCCGCATGCTTGGAGAGGTCGTCGTACACGCAGAGCGCGTGGCGGCCGTTGTAGAGGAAGTACTCGCCCATCGCGCAGCCCGCGTAGGGCGCCATCCACTTGATCGGGGCGGCTTCGGTCGCGGAGGCGGTGACGATGATCGTGTAGTCCATCGCGCCGGCGTCGCGGAGGCGCTCGTACACCTGGGCGACGGTCGAGGCCTTCTGGCCGATCGCGACGTAGACGCAGATCACGTCCTGGCCCTTCTGGTTCAGGATCGTGTCCACGAGGATCGCGGTCTTGCCGGTCGAGCGGTCGCCGATGACGAGCTCGCGCTGGCCGCGGCCGATCGGGATCATCGAGTCGATCGCCTTGACGCCCGTCTGCAGCGGCTCGGTCACGGGCTGGCGGTGCACGACGCCGGGCGCCTTGAACTCGAGCGGGCGGTGCTCGGAGGCGTTGATCGGCTCGCCGCCGTCGACCGCGACCCCGAGGGGGTTCACGATCCGGCCGACCAACTCTTCGCCGACCGGCACGCTGATAACAGCGCCGGTTCGCTTGACCGGGTCTCCCTCGCCGATCTTCTCCCACTCGCCGAAGAGCGCGACGCCGACGTTGTCCTCCTCGAGGTTGAGGGCGACGCCGGTGACGTCGGTGCCGAAGTCGAGCATCTCGCCGGCGACACAGTTCTCGAGCCCGTAGACGCGGGCGATGCCGTCGCCGATCTCGAGCACGGTGCCGACCTCGGCGAGGTCGGTCTCGACGTCGGCCTCGGCGATCCGCTGCTTAAGGATCGAGGTGATCTCTTCAGGGCGTAGCTTCAAGACGATTCTCCTTAGCGGTTGATCAGTTCTTCACGAAGCTGGTCGAGGCGGCCGCGCACACTCGCGTCGGCGCGCATCGAGCCGGCCTGGACGACGATGCCGCCGATGATGTCGGGGTCGACCGTGCGCGTGGCGACAACGCTGCGGCCGGAGGCCTCTTCGATCTGCTTTACCACCTTGGCGGCCTCCTTGTCGGAGAGTTCGACGGCGGTCGTCAGCTCCAGCTCGAGGACGCGCTCCTCGCGCGCGAGCAGCCGGCCGAACTCGGTATGCACGTCGTCGACCTCCCCGAGTCGCCCCTTTTCAGCGAGCAGGTGGAGGAAGTTGCGGAAGAGCGCCTGGCCTCCGGCGAGCAAGTCGTCGAGGGCGGCGATCTTCGTCTCGGTCTCGACCTGAGGGTTCCGAAGGAAGCCGCGCAGCTCGTCGGACTCGCCGAGCGCGGCCGCGAACGCGTCGAAGTCTTCGCGCACGCGCGGGAGGACGTCCTTCTCCTTGGACGCCTCCAGGAGCGCTTCGGCATACACACGCTGGGCGACGGCCACGGTTTTCCCTAGTTCTCCGAGACCAGCTTCTTGACGTCGACTTCCTCGATCGTCTCGTCGATCAGACGGCGCTGGTCGTCGGCGTCGAGGGACTTGCCGGTCACCTTCTCGGCGGCGAGCAGCGTGAGCTCGACGACGTCGCGCCGGATCTGCTCGGCCATGCGGCGGTTCTCAGCCTCGATCTCGCGCTTGTTCTCATCGAGACGGCGCTTGAGGTCCTCGTCGGCCTGGGCCCGCGAGGCCTCGAGCTGGGCCTGCGCCTGGCGGCGGCTCTCGTCCAGAATCCGCTCGCGCTCGGCCTTCGCCTCATCGCGTTCGGCCTGCGTCAGCTCGCGGAGCTCACGCGCCTCCTGCCGGGCCTTGTCGGCCTCGTCGAGTGCCTCGCGGATCCGGTCGCGCCGCTCGTCGATCAGCTTCTGAATGGGGCCGAAGGCATAGCGCCTGAGGACGAAGAACGTGATCCCGAACGCGATCAGCGTCCAGACCATCAGGCCCGGGACGACGGAGATGAGGTCGGCGAAGATCATCCGCGTCACTCAGACGAGGACGTAGGCGAGCAGCCCGCCGAGCAGGGCGTAGAACACGACCGCCTCGGTGAGGGCGAAGCCCAGCCACTGGATGCCGGTGAGCTCAGCGCGGAGCTCGGGCTGGCGGGCGACAGCCTGGATCATCGAGCCGAAGATGTTGCCGATGCCGATGCCGGCGCCGACCGCGCCGAGACCGACGCCGACACCGAAGGCGATGGCCTTCCCCATGTCGGCGACGTTGCCGTCGAGTGCTGCAAGAACTGTGGTCACGCTTTCCTCCTAGTGCTCGGGTTCGATGGCGCCGCCGATGTAGATGGCGGACAAGAGAGCGAAGACGAAGGCCTGGATCGTGACCACGATCGCGACCTCGAAGATGTAGACGCCCGTCGCAACCGGCACGGCGATGGCGATGAGGGCGTAGGACTCGAAGATGAAGATCAGGCCGATCATGACGAGGATCAGCATGTGGCCCGCGAGCATGTTGGCGAAGAGTCGGACTGAGAGCGAGATCAGCCGCATGAACTGCGAGATGACCTCGAGCGGGACGATCAGGATGAGGAGGGGCCCCGGCGCTCCCTGGGGCACCCAGCTCTTGAAGTAGCGGACCGGCCCGTTGAAGCGGATACCCTCGACGTGCGTCGCGACGAAGGTGATGAGCGCGAGGGCGAGGGTGACGGAGAGGTTCGCAGTCGCCGCGTAGACACCCCAGGTCGGCAGCTCGACGCCGGCGACGTGGAAATGCTCGTCGGAGATCGGCAAGGGGATGAAGCCGATCAGGTTCAGGATCCAGATGAAGAGAAAGAGCGCCGCGACGTACGGGAACCAGAGCGAGATCCCCTTCGACGGCAGGCTCGACTCGGCGATCTGGCCGTACATCAGGTCGTAGAGCGACTCGCCGATCGTCTGCCGCCGGTTCGGCCTCAGAGACAGCCCGAAGCGCATGATCCAGATGCCGAGGATGCATGTGATCGCGGCGCCGACGAGCAGATAGACGACCGCCTTGTTGATGGACATGTCGAGCGGCCCGATGTGGATCGAGACCCACGCCGGGAGCTCGAATTCGTTTTGGGGCTCGAAGTCCTCCGAGGCGGCGAGGACGAGGTTCATGGCGCCGAAGAGCGAGCTCACCGCTTGGCCTCGCCCGAGAAGTAGATCGTGAGGCTGAGCCCGAGCTCGAGCGAGTACGCGGCGGCGTAGACGAGCGCGCCGGCGATCGCGAGCTCCGGGCTCGTGACCGCCACAGCGAGAGCGACGACCATGAGCAGGATCCCGCGGGCCATCATCCCGAAGGCGACCACCCCCGAACCGCGTAGGTTCGGCTCCCCGATCCCGACCCGGTTGAACAGCACGCCGAGCAGCTGGCTCGCGGCCCAAAGAACGGCGCCGAGGGCCCAGCCGCGGACGGGCCAACCCGCGATGAGAAAGACCGGCAGGGCGAGGGCGACGACCGCGCCGCCCGCGACGACGGGCAGCCGCCGTTCGGGCATCGGTCGGGGTGAGAGAGCTGTCGTGGGCACTAGATGGCGTCCTTGTAGCGAACGTAGACCGAGACGATCGCGGCGGGGATCCCGATCACGGCTCCGATCGCGATCCCCACTCCGACGGAGCCGATCGCGAGACCGAGGAGAGCCCCGAGGCCCACGCAGGCGAAGAGCACGCCCGCGAGAAGCGCTCCAGCGCCCATCGGATCCATCGAAGTGCGTCCAGCCGCCACGCTCGCCAGCATCTTATTCGGCCCCAGCCTATCAGCACCCGGGCACTTCGTGACGCCGAAAACGGCCTAACTAAGCGGAAATCGCCTTACTTTGTTCATCCTTGCCCTCGCGCCTCCTGCCGGCCCACGCGCGCACTCGTGTCAGCTTGAGGATCTCGAGGATCATCACGATGTAGACAGTCGCTCCAACCGCGATCGCGCCGACGAGCACGACGACGAGCGTCGGCCAGAGGTGCCACTGGCCCGATTCGCGGAAGGGCACGAAGCGGGTCGCCAGGGCCGCGCCTCCCAGAATCGCGCACCACGCGTAGAGGTAGAGCACCGCTCGCCGCTGCGTGAAGCCTCGGCGCAGGAAACGGTGGTGCAGATGCGCCTGGTCCGGAAGGTAGAGCGGCTCGCGGTGCTTGATCCGGCGGAGCAGGACGAAGGACGTGTCGAAGATGGGGACGGCAAGCGCGAAGAGCGGGAAGAACAGGGCAACGGTGGCGGCGGTCTTCAGGAGACCCTGGATCGAGACGGTGGCGAGCAGGAAGCCCATGAGGAGCGCCCCCGAGTCGCCCATGAAGATCCGGGCCGGATAGAAGTTGTGCCGGAGGAACCCGAGACAGGCGCCGGCGATGATCGCCGAGAGAACAGCGGCCTCCGGCTTCCCCAGCGAGAGGGCGATGACGGCGAACGTCGCGCCGGAGATCCCGCAGATCCCGGCGGCGAGGCCGTCGAGGCCGTCGAGGAAATTGACCATGTTCATGATCGCCACGATCCAGACGAGCGTGAGGACCACGCTCGCCCAAAACGGCAGCTCGTGGATGCCGACGACCGGGAACGTGAAGCGGTCGATCCGGACGCCGAAGTCGATCGCGATCGCGGCCGCGCCCATCTGGCCGCCGAGCTTCACCCACCACGGCAGGCCGCGGAAGTCGTCGGCCATGCCCACCGTGGTCGCGAGGGCGGCGCCGAGCAGGATCCCGCGATACGGGCCCGAGAGGTCGAGGAAGGCGAGAGCCGGGACGAAGACGCCGAAGAAGAGCGCGAGGCCGCCGAGGCGCGGCACCGCCTGCAGGTGGATGCGGCGGCGCTCCAGCGGCTCGTCGACGATCCCGAGCACGCGGGCGACCCGGCCGACGGCCGGCGTCAGGACGAGGACGACCGCGAGGGCGACGAGGAAGCCCCAGATGACGTCCAGGTGATCCTTGAGCGTGTCGAACACTTATTTTGTCCCGAACAACCGGTCGCCGGCGTCGCCGAGACCCGGGACGATGTAGCCCTTCTCGTTCAGGCCCCGGTCGACGGCCGCGACCACGACGGTGACGTCGGGGTGCTCCGAATGGAGGCGCTCGATTCCCTCGGGCGCGGCGATGATCGCGATGAGGCGAACCGAGGTGGCGCCCGCGTTCTTCACGGTCTGCACCGCGGCGGCGGTGGAGTTGCCCGTCGCCAGCATCGGGTCGAGCAGGATCACGTCCCGCTGGGCCACGTCGGCCGGAAGCTTCACGTAGTACTCGACCGGCTCGAGGGTCTCCTCGTTCCGGTAGAGGCCGATGAAGCCGACGCGCGCGCCGGAGATGAGGCTGAGGACGCCGTCGAGCATCCCGATCCCGGCACGGAGGATCGGGCAGACGGCCACCTTCTTGCCGGAGATCTTCTGGACCGTCGTACGCTCGAGCGGCGTGTCGACCTCGAGCTCCTCGGTGGCGAACTCCTTCGTCGCCTCGTACGTGAGGAGGAGCGTGACCTCGTCCACGAGCTCGCGGAAGAGGTGGGTCGACGTGGACTCGTCGCGCATGAGCCCGAGCTTGTGCTGCACAAGGGGGTGGTCGACGACGACGACCTTGTCGGTAGCCACGCTCATGCCTGGTAGGTCGTGTACCCCCTGAACCCCGGGTAGAGCGGACGCTTCTCGCACAGCGCTTCGCTGCGGCCGCGCAGTTCGTCGATCTCCGCGCCGCTCGCGAGCGCACCCGCGATGATCTTCCCCACCTCGCGCAGGTCGTCCTCGTCGAAGCCTCGCATCGTCACCGCCGGGGTGCCGAGCCGGACGCCGGAGGCCTCCATCGGGGGGCGCTCGTCGAACGGCACCGTGTTCCGGTTGGCCGTGATCTTCACTTCGTGCAGCCGCTCCTCGGCCACCTTGCCCGACCAGTCGCCGCCGCGGAGATCCATCTGCAGCAGGTGGGTGTCGGTGCCGCCCGTGAGGACGTCGAGCCCGTTCTCCATGAGGGTCGAGGCGAGCACGTCGGCATTGGCGCGGACCTGGGACTGGTACTCGCGGAAGGCGCCGGAGCCGGCGATCTTGAAGCACGCGGCCTTGCCGGCGATCACGTGCAGGAGCGGCCCGCCCTGCATCCCCGGGAAGACGGCCTTGTCCAGAGCCTGCGCGTGCTCCTCGCGGCAAAGCACGAAGCCCGCGCGCGGCCCGGCAAGCGTCTTGTGCGTCGTCGAGGTGACGAAGTCGCAGTGAGGCGTCGGGTTCGGATGGAAACCCGCCGCGACGAGCCCGGCGAAGTGCGCCATGTCGCAGAGGAGAAGGGCACCGACCTCGTCGGCGATCTCTCTGAACCGGTCGGCCTCGATCGTCCTCGGGTAGGCCGAGCCTCCGCAGACGATCAGCTTCGGCCGGGACTCCTTCGCCTTCGCGAGCACCTCGTCGAAGTCCACGAGCGACGTCTCGCGGTCGACCCCGTAGCCCACGAAGTCGTAGAGCTTGCCGGAGAAGTTGACCTTGAGGCCGTGCGTGAGATGGCCGCCGTGGTCGAGGCGCATGGCGAGCACGGTGTCGCCGGGCTCGAGGCAGCTGAAGTAGACGGCCATGTTCGTCTGCGCGCCCGCGTGCGGCTGCACGTTCGCGTGCTCGGCGCCGAAGAGCTCCTTCGCCCGGTCGATGGCGAGCTGCTCGATCTCGTCGACGACTTCACAGCCGCCGTAGTAGCGGCGGCCGGGGTAGCCCTCGGCGTACTTGTTCGTCGGCACGCTCCCCATCGCCTCGAGCACGCTCGGCCAGGTGAAGTTCTCGGAGGCGATGAGCTCGATCTGACCGCGCTGGCGCTCGAGCTCCCGCTCGATCAGGGCAGCGGTGTCGGGATCGATCTCGGCCAACCCGGCCCGCTGGAGCTCCTGCAGGGTCTCCTGCGCGATGGCCACGGGACCACCATACCGCGTCCCCCGGCCGCGAACGGAGATGCCGTCAGGCCGCAGTGGCAGCTGCGATCCTGGCGAGCGCGTCGGGCGCTCGGACGGCCCCCTCGCGGAGCACCTCGGGCTCCGATCCGGTGAGGTCGATCACCGTCGAGGGCGTGCCGGGGAGCTTGCCCGAGTCCACCACCGCAGCCGCGGCGGCGGCGATCGACTCGGGGATGTCCTCGACCCGGGCAGGGTCCGGGCCTCCATGGACGTTGGCGCTCGTCATGGCGACGGCGCCGAAGCCGTCGAGCACCGCCTTCGCCTCGGCCGGAAGGTCGGGGACGCGGACGCCGATCGTCTCCGGCCGGGTCCCCGTCAGCCAGCGGTAGCGGCGCGCGGGATTCGGGAGGACAAGGGTGAACGGGCCGGGCAGGAGAGCGCGGGCCATCACGGCCGCGCGTCCGCGAAGCTCGGGCACCGCGTCCAGGAGGACTTCGAGATCGGAAGCGACCAGCGCGACGGGGATCTCGATCGGCCGCTTCTTCTGGCGCAGAAGCCGGCGGATCGGGGCCTCGTGGTAGGCGTCCACACAGAGCCCGTAGACCGTGTCCGTCGGGAGGATCACGGTCTGGCCCGATCGCAGAGCGGCGACGACCGTGTCGACCGACTGCGCGGCGATCACGGGCGCCACTCTCCTTCGACAACGCGGTCGCGCCCGGCCAGGTCCGGCGTTTTCAGGACATCGGAGTAGCCCAGCGACCTGAGTGCGCCGGCGAGCCCGGCGGCCTGGCCGTCGCCGCACTCGAGAACGAGGCGGCCGCCCGGGCGCAGCAGGGCTCGCGCCGAGCCGGCGACTTTCGCGCCCACGTCGACGCCGACCAGGGCCTCGTAGGGCTCGTAGAGCCGGATCTCGGGCTGGAGAGTGTCGTACTCCTCGGGCGTGACATACGGCGGGTTCGAAACGACGAGATCGAACGGCCCCTCGACGTCCGAGAGTAGATCCCCGAGGACGAGGCTCACGCGACCGTTGACGCCGGCGCGCTCCTTGTTCTCACGTGCCAGGGAGAGGGCCCGCTCGGAGCTGTCCACCGCGACCACCTCGGCCCCCTCGTGCTCGTCGGCGATCGCGAGCGCGATCGCGCCCGAGCCGACGCCCACGTCGAGGACGCGCGGCTCCACGAAGTTGTCGAGGAAGGCCAAGCAGCGCTCGACGACGACCTCGGTCTCGGGCCTCGGGATGAGAGCGCGGTCGTCCACGGTCAGGAGCAGCCTGCGAAAGCCCCACTCGCCGACGATGTAGGCGAGCGGCTCGCGCCGGATTCGGCGCCGGACGAGCTCGTCGAGCCTTCCCCGCTCGTAAGCGGTCACCGGGCTGCTCGACGCGTAGAGCTCGGAGCGGGCGATCCCGAGCACGTCGGCGACCAGGATCTCGGCGTCGACGCGAGGCGACGGCACACCGGCGGCGCGAAGCTCGAGCTCGACCTCGTGAACTGCATCCAGGGGCATCTCGATTCGTTCGCTGCAGACAGTCATGGATTTCTTACGCCGCGGCCGCTTCGAGCGCCTGCCGCCGCTCCTCGGCGGCGAGCGCCTCGGTGAACTCGCCCAGGTCGCCCTCGACGATGCGGTCGAGGCGCTTGATCGTCAGGTTCACCCTGTGATCCGTGACGCGATTATCGGGATAGTTGTAGGTGCGGATCTTCTCCGCGCGGTCGCCGCGGCCGATTTGCGAGCGCCGCGCGGCCGAGAGCTCTTCCTCCTGGCGCTCGCGCTCGAGCTCCAGGAGGCGAGCGCGGAGCACCCGCAGCGCCTTCGTCTTGTTCTGGAGCTGAGACTTCTCGTCCTGCATCGCGACGACGAGGCCGGTGGGAAGGTGCGTGATGCGGACGGCCGAATCGGTCGTGTTGACGCTCTGGCCGCCGGGGCCCGTCGAGCGGTAGACGTCGATTTTCAGCTCGTTGGGATCCATCTCGATCTCCACTTCCTCGGCCTCGGGCATGACGGCCACGGTCGCAGTCGACGTGTGGATGCGTCCCTGGGATTCGGTCACGGGCACGCGTTGTACCCGGTGCGTGCCTCCCTCCCACTTGAAGATCGAGTAGGCGCCGTCGCCCTTGATCGCGAACGTGATGTCGTTGTAGCCCCCGCTCTCGCTCGGATTCGAGCCGAGCACCTCCCATTTGAAGCCGCGTGACTCCGCATAGCGGGTGAGCATGCGGAAGAGGTCGCCGGCCCAGATGGCCGCCTCGTCGCCGCCGGCGCCCTTGCGGATCTCGACGATGACGTCCTTCTCGTCGTTGGGGTCGCTCTCGACGAGGGCGAGCTTGAGCTCGTCCTCGAGCTCTTCGAGCCGTCGCTCGAGCTCGGGGACCAGACCGCGGAGCTCGGAATCCTCCCGCGCCGCGTCCAGGTCGTCGCGTGTCGAACGCCACTCTTGCGCGAGCTTGTAAGGGCCCTCGAGCTCCTTCAGCCGGCGACCGGCGTCGGCCGCCTGGTGGTGGTCGGAGAAGATCGCGGGGTCGCTCATCCGCTCCTGCGCGTCGACGTAGGAACGCTCGAGCTCTTCGATCAGGCTCTCCATCTGGCTCACGGCGATCAGCATAGACTCAGGCCAAGTTGGAACCGCTGCAGGGAAGCTGCCTCTGCGGAGGCGTCAGGTTCGAGATCACGAAGCCGTTTCTGAACGCGAACCACTGCCATTGCTCCCGCTGCCGCAAGCACTCGGGGACCTTCGGGGAGACGCAGGGCCGCGTCCCGCGCGAAGGCTTCCGGCTCATCTCGGGCGAGGAGCTCATCTCCGTCTACCGTCCGGCCGAAGACGCGGGCGTGAAGGCGTTCTGCTCCCGCTGCGGCTCGAGCCTCTTCGGGAGAACGTGGCCCGACGGGCCGGAGATCTCCATCCGGCTCGGCGCGCTCGACGGCGATCCGGGCATCCGACCCGAGTTCCATACGTACGTCGACTCGAAGGCGCCCTGGGAGACGTTGCCCGACGACGGCCTGCCCCGGTACCCGGACGAGCCGCCGCCCAAGTAGCCCGGGGGCCTGCGGCGACGCTCGCAAACGGAGAGCTAGGCGAGTACCTCGACCTGGCGCTCTTCGGGGGTGATTCGTCCCTCGAGACGGAGCACCTCGCGAAGCGCACGGATCGAGACTTCGATCTGGTCGAGGGAGGGCTCCCGCGTGGTGAGGCGCTGGAGCCAGAGTCCAGGGGCGAGCACCGCGCGCAGGACGGGGTTCTGCGAGTGCATGCCGGCGAACCGGATGATCTCGTAGGCAATCCCGGCGATCACCGGGAGAAGCAGGATCCGCGAGACGATCAGCCAGTACCAGTCCGGGCGCCCGACGAACGCGAAGACGAAGATCGCGACCACCATGACGTAGAGCAGAAAGGCCGTGCCACAGCGCACGTGCAGGAGGCTGAAGCGCTGCACCTTCTCGGGGGTGAGCTCCTCGCCGGCCTCGTAGGCGTTGATCGCCTTGTGCTCGGCCGCGTGGTACTGAAAGACGCGCTTCAGGTCGGGCAGCATCGAGATGATGAGCAGGTAGAGGATGAAGATCGTCACCCGCACGAGCCCCTCGATGACCACGAAGGCGCCCGTGGACTCGATCGGCAGCCAGTTGGTGATGAGAGCCGGCGAGACCTTGAAGAGGAGGAGCGCAAAGCCGATTGCGATGCCGAAGGCGAAGAGGATCTGGCCGCGCGTGAGCTCGGTCTCGACCTCTCCGTCCTCGCCCTCCTCCTGCGCGGCGTAGTTCGCCGAGATCGCGAGCGCACGGAACCCGATCGAGAGCGACTCGCCGAGGGCGATGATGCCGCGGACGATCGGCAGCCGCATCCAGCGGTGGCGCAGCAGCATGGACGTGATCGGCCGGTTGACCTCGGCGATGTCGCCGTCGGGCTTTCGCACCGCGACGGACCAGGCCGAAGGGCCGCGCATCATCACGCCCTCCAGGACGGCTTGGCCTCCGATCGGGGCGCTCATGCGGCTCTTTTCGCTGTTAGGCCCTGCCGGCCTTCTCGAGGCGCCGCTGGAAGCGCTCCACACGGCCGCCGGTGTCCATCAGCTTCTGCTTGCCGGTGTAGAAGGGATGGCACTCGGAGCAGATCTCGACGTGCAGCTCCGGCTTGGTCGAACGAGTCTGAAACTCGTTCCCGCACGAGCAGTGCACGGTCGCGAGAACGTATTCGGGATGGATGTCAGGCTTCATTTGAACTCAGGATAGCAGCAGCCGTTTTCCCGGCCACGTTGCCTCCGGAGACGACAACGGCGACCGTCTTCCCGTGGACGTCGGGCACGTTCCCGGCGAGCAGAGCTCCCACTCCGGCCGCCGCGCCAGGCTCCGCCGCGAGCTTCGCGCGCTCGTAGAGGAACCGGAAGCCGGCACGGATGTCGTCTTCGGAAACGAGCACCGATTCGACGCCGCGCTCCAGGCAGACCGCGAGGCAGTGCTCGCCCGCGACGGGGGCATTGAGGGCGTCCGCGATCGAATCGGGCCGCACCGGGACGGGCTTGCCGGCCGCGAGCGCCTCGTGGAGGGCGGCCGACCCCTGGGGCTCGACTCCGACGATGCGGGCTCCGGGTGCTCCGACCGCTATTCCGGAGACGAGGCCGCCGCCGCCGACCCCCGAGACGATCACGTCGGTCTCCGGCGCGTCCTCCATGATCTCGCGGCTCAGGCTGGAGTGGCCCTCGATGACCGCGGGGTCGTCGTACGGGTGGACGAACGCGCGCCCGGACCCGGCGCGCAGCTCCTCGAGGCGCGCGAACGCCTCCGTCGGATCGGATGCTTCGCGGTCGACGGTCGCGCCGTAGGCCCTTGCGGCGGCCGCCTTCAGCTCGCTCGTCCCCTGCCACATGACGACGAGGCAGTCGATCTTCTCGAGCGCGCAGCCGTACGCGACGGCCGCCGCGGCGTTTCCGGCCGAGACGGTGATGACCCCGCGCTCCCTCTCCTCGGGAGTGAGCGTCGCGAGCTTGGCGAGGATGCCGCGCGGCTTGAAGGACCCCGTCTTCTGGAAGAGCTCGGCCTTGAGGAGCGCGGTGCCGCCAAACGCCTCTCCCAGGGTCGTCGACCGCAGGAGCGGCGTTCGCAGGAGCGTCGTCACATCAACCGGTATTCGGGCCCGTCGCCGCCCTCGGGAGGCGTGAGCCGCCCGCCCTTGGCGGTGATCGCGCCGCACTGGACGCAGTTCGAGGCGGTCACCTCGACGTCGACGACGTTGCCGGCGGGAGACGCCTCGCCGCCGAGCTCGTAGACCTGGGCGGGACACATGTGCACCCACGCCTCGGCGACCTCGCGGCGGACCTTGTGGTCGACCCTGAGGTGGCTCGGCGCGTCGTCGCGCGTCTTGTTCCCGGAGAGGTAGACGCTCGAGAGCTTGTCGAACGTGAGCTGCCCGTCCGGCTGCGGAGACGACTTGTCGCCGACGAACACCGGCACGGCCGCGTCGGGCTCGAGCTTGAGGTCGCGGGGTGGAAGCTTGCCGAGCGTGTTCAGGGCCATGCCGGCGAGCATCGCGCCGCGCGTGAACCCGTACTGGAAGGCCGGCCGCATGTTGCGCACGCGCTCGAGGTCCTTCCACACGTAGCTCTCCTTGAGTGCCTGGTCGTACGATTCGAGGGCACCGGGCTCCCAGGCCGTGCGGCCGGGCGCGAGCGCCTCGAAGGCGCTCTCGGCGGCGAGCATCCCCGAACGCATTGCGTAGTGGATGCCCTTCAGGGCGGGCACGTTCACGAGGCCGGCGCCGTCGCCGGCGATCATCCCGCCGGGGAAGTGGAAGCGGTCGGGAAGCGCGAGGAAGCCGCCTTCGGGAATCGTTTTCGCTCCCCAGGCGACGCGCTTCCCGCCGTCGAGGATCTTCCGCACGAACGGGTGCAGCTTCAGCTCCTGGAGAAGATCGTGGACGGAGAGCGTGGCGTCCGTGTAGTCGAGGCCGACGACCATCCCGAGGGCGACGTGCCCCTCGCCGAGCGGGTAGATGAAGCTGCCGCCGAACTCCCTGAACTTCTTCGCGCCGCGAAGAGGCCAGCCCATCGTGTGGATGACACGGTCGAGCGGCTGCGGGACCTCCCAGACCTCCTTCACCCCGAGCGCCCACACCTGCGGGCGGGACTGGAGCCCGAAGCGGTCGAGGGCGACACCGGTGAGGTGGCCCTGCGTGCCCTCGGCGAGGATGGTGACGCGCGCGGTGATGTCGGAACCGGCCTCGAAGTTCGGGAGCTCTTCGCCGCCTCGCCCGCGGCCGCGGTCGCCCGTCCGGATGCCGACGACGCGGCCGCCGGAGACGAGGAGCTTGCGCGCGGCGGTCTCGGGAACGACCGTCGCCCCTCCCTCCTCGGCACGCTCGGCCAGCCAGGCGCCGATCTCGGAGATGGACGCCACGTAGTTCCCGTGGTTCCACATCGTCGGCGGAGCCGGGAGGCGCAGCGCCCGCTTCGAAGTCAGGTAGTAGAGGCCCTCGCGCTCCACCCGCGAGCGGAACGGCATGTCCTCGCTGTGCATTCCCGGGAAAAGCTGCCGGAAGGCGCGGGGGTTCACGACTGCGCCGGAAAGCAGGTGCGCGCCGGGCGCTCTGCCCTTCTCCACGATGGCCACGGGGATCTCGCCGAGCCGCTCGCGCATGGCCGGGTTCTCCTCGAGGAGCTGGTTCAGCCTGATCGCAGCCGACAGACCCGCAGGGCCTCCGCCGACGACGAGCACGCCGACGTCGATGCGCTCCTCGGGCGGGTCGCTCGGCTCGGCGACGAACTCGGCCGAATCGAAAGGCGGCGGGAAGTCGGCGGGGCGGACGCTCACGAACCCCTCTTCTCCTTCACGAGCTCGGTCAGCCTGGGGACGATCTCGTGCACGTCTCCGACGACGGCGAGATCGGAGTACTCGAAGATCGGCGCGTTCGGGTCCTTGTTGATGGCGACGATGGTGCCAGAGGCCTGCATCCCGACCTTGTGCTGGATCGCGCCGGAGATTCCGCAAGCGATGTAGAGCCTGGGCGAGACCGTCTTCCCTGTCTGGCCGACCTGGGTCGAGTACGGGTACCAGCCCGCGTCGACCACGGCGCGCGTGGCGGCGACGGCGCCGCCGAGAGCCTTGGCGAGGTCCTCGACGAGGGAGAAGTTCTCCGGTTGCCCGAGCCCGCGGCCGCCCGCGACGATCACGTCCGCATCCTCGATCGAGGGGCCCTGGCTCTCCTCGTGGGCCTGCTCGACCATGACCGCCTGCTTGGAGAAGTCCTGGAGCTCGACCGGGACGTTGCTCACCTCTGCAGCCCCTCCGGACTCCACGGGCTCGAAGGTCCCCGAGCGGACGAGCGCGAGGCGCGGCTCGCTCTTCCAGCCCACCTCCACGATGACGGAGTCGCCGAGCGCGGGCCGCTTGCCGACAAGCTTCCCGTCGCGGACCTCGAGGTCGAC
>DATEOR010000071.1:0-6179 GCA_035273885.1 Gaiellaceae bacterium | reverse complement strand
TCGGCCAGCCGGCGCACCGTCTCCGGGCCCTCGGGGTCGTCGAGCAGCGATCGGCGGAGCGATGTGCCGATCAGACAGCCTCCGCTGGGGCGCATGCCCAGGAGCAGGGACACGATGCCCGGCTCCTCGGCGGCGCCGTCCGCGACTTCGCGCAGCGTGGGCGTGCCCACGACGCTCGCCATCTCGTCCTGCACCGGCCAGAGCGCCTGCTCGATGGCGTAGCGCGGGGGCCGCTCGACGCGCGCGGTTTCCAGGAGCCAGCCGCGCGAAGGAGTCAAGGGAAGCTCGATTCCAAGCGGGCCCAGGAGCAGGCGGAGCCACGGGCCCATGGCGAGGACGATGCGTTCGCACGGCAGCACTCCCACGTCGGTCGCAAGCCCGGTGACGCGGCCGCCCTCGACGAGGATCCGCTTCGCCCCGCAGCCGAGCCGGAGCTCGACGCCTTCGCACCGGGCTGCCTCGGCAAGCGCGGTCGTTGCGCCCATCGCGTCGATCGTCCGCCCGCCGTCGACCACGAAGCCGCCGGCCAGGTCGTCTGCGAACCACGAATCGGCTCGGAGATCGACCTCCTCGCCTCCGACCGCTTCGGCGTAGGCGCGCGCGGCCTCGAGCTCGTCCTCCTCCACGGCGAGCACGAGCATCGGCCACGGCGTCAGGTCGAACGGTACGGGCCCGTCGGAGAGCTCCTCGTAGATCTCGAGGGTCTCCCCGAGCAGGTCGTTGACCCAGCCGAGCGGCTGGCGGAAGAGGAAGCCGCCGTTGCGGCCCGAGGCGCCGGCGCCGATTCCGCCGGAGTCCACGACGACGACCTTGGACCCCTGTCGGGCCAGGAACGTCGCCGCCGCGCAACCGGCGACGCCCGCGCCGACGACAACGGTGTCGGGGCTCAGCTCTCGGTCGGCGAGCCGTTCGAGCGGCGCTTGCGCCAGAACATGAGGCCAGCCGCCGCGGCTCCGACAGCTGCGATCGAGGCGGCCACGGCACCGCCCTTCTTCGTGCCGGCCTTGCGCGCGGCCGCACGCGCCTTCTGTTTCGCAACCGGCTTCGCCAGCGTGAGGACGAGCCAGCCGATGAAGGCGTTGCGTCTGTTGAACACGCTCATCGCTCTCCCTCCTCTCAGGCCTTTGCGGCGGTCCGCTTCCGGGTGGCGACATGAATCGGCCGGCCGAGCGCGACGAGACCGGCTTCCTTGATCGCCTCGGAGAGCGTCGGGTGTGCGGTCATCCCGTCGGCGACGGTCTCGATCGTCGCCTCGGCGTCGAGCGCGACGACCCCGGCCTCGACGAGATCGGTCACGTGCGGGCCGACCATCACCAGTCCGATGAACTCGCCGTAACGGGACTCATGGATGGTCTTTACCCAGCCCGTGGTCTCGTTCTGCATGATCGCTCGCCCGTTCGCGACCCACGGGAACTGGCCCGTGACGACGTCGTCGCCGTACTGCTCGCGCGCGGCCTGCTCGGTGAGGCCGACGCTGGCGATCTCCGGATCGGTGTAGATCGGCCGGGGAACGCCGCGGTTGTCGACGACGGCGTCGTGTCCCATCGCGTTCTCGGCGGCGACTTCGGCCTCCCGGAAGGCGGTGTGGGCGAGCTGCCAGTAGCCGGCGCAATCGCCCGTGGCGTAGATGTGCGGAACCGTCGTGCGGCGGTGCTCGTCGGCCGCGATCCCCTTCTTCGTGTCGAACTCGACGCCGATCTCCTCGAGCCCCAGGCCCTCGACATTCGGGCCGCGGCCCGTCGCGACCAGCATGAGGTCGCAGTCTTTCGTCTGGCCGCCGAAGTGGACGCGCAGGCCGTCGCCCGTGTCCTCGACCTTGTCGCAGGTCGTTTCCATGTTCAGCTCGATACCGCGCTTCTTGAACTGCTTGGCGAGCTCCTTGGAGGCGTCCTCGTCCTCGAGCGGGATGAGCTTCGGAAGCATCTCGACGATCGTGACCTCGCTGCCGAAACGTGCGAGCGCCGAGGCGAACTCACAGCCGATGATGCCGCCGCCCAGGATGACGATTCGGCGCGGCACCTCCGTCTGCCCGAGCAGACCGGTGGAGTCGACACAGCGCTGGGAGTCGATACCTTGGATCGGCGGCCGCAGCGGCGAGGAGCCCGTCGCGACGATGGCGCTCTTGAAAGTGATGTCCTCCCCGCCCTCGACGGAGAGCGTGTTCGCGTCCTTGAAGCGGCCGACGCCCTTCACCCACTCGATGCCGTTGGCCTTGAAGAGGGTCGCGACGCCGCCGGTGAGCTGCTTGACGACACCCTCCTTCCACTGCTGGGCAGCCGTGAAGTCGAGCTCGGGCGGGCCGACCTTGACGCCGAGCTTCTCGAAGGTCTCGTTGGCCTCCTTGAGTGCGAACGCGGTCTGCACCCAGGCCTTCGTGGGAATGCAGCCGACTCGCAGGCAGGTGCCGCCGAGCTCCGCCTCCTGCTCGACGACCACGACGCTGGCGCCGAGTTGAGTCGCCCGGATCGCCGCCGGATAGCCGCCCGACCCACCGCCGAGGACGGCAACGTCACATTCCATGTCCTGCCCTTTCGCTTCGATTTCCGTCCCGATCCTACCCGCGCCTTGGTTTCCCCCGTTTCAGGGATCGCCCAACCGCGGGCTTCTGCCGTTGCCTCGCCTGACCGGATTAACCCCGGGTCACGGCGAGGGCGGCGATTACCAAGGGAACGCCGCCCTCCCGCTTTAACGGCCGTCTGGGCGGCTGGCTCCGTCGGGGCAAAGCCCCGCCTTTGCCAGCCTGACGACGCTCACGTGCAGGAGACTGCGCCGCCCCAGACAGCCGTTATTACTCAGACGTCCTCGGAGAGCTGGATGCGGTTGCCGTCGGGGTCGAAGACGTCCAGGAGGCGGATCGTGCCGGGGATCTCGAGCACGACTCCGACGTTCACGCCGGCCTCGCGCAAGCGCTCGGCCTCCGCCTTGATGTCGGTGACCTCGAGGGTCGCGATCACGTCCTCTTCTCCCTCGTCGCCTCCGCCCTCGAACTCACCCTCGGCCAGCGCGATCTCGAGCCCGTTCCGCACCATGCGGGCCCAGCGGTCCTCGTCGTCCTTGTAGACCTCCTCGAACCCGAACGTGCGCTTGTAGAACTCCTGGGCCGCTTCGAGGTCCTTGACGCGGTACCAGATGTTCACAGGGCGAGACCGGGCTCTTCGAGGAATGACTTGACCGTGGCGAGAAACTCGGACGCGGTCGCGCCGTCCACCGAGCGGTGGTCGATCGTGAGCGTCATGTTCATGCGCGGCTGGATCTCAAGGTCGCCGTCGGCGACGACGGCGCGCTCCTCGATCGCCCCGACCGCGAGAATGCCGGCCTGCGGCGGGTTCAGGACGGCGGTGAAGTGCTCCACCCCGTACATGCCGAGGTTGGAGATCGTGAAGGTGCCGCCCTCGAGATCCTCGGCGCGCAGCTTGCCTTCGCGGGTGCGCGACACGATGTCCGCGCGCGCGGCTGCGATCTCAGGGATCGTGAGCCGCTCGCAGCCCGGGATCACCGGAACGAGGAGGCCGTGCGGGATTGCCACGGCGATGCCGATGTTCGCCGTCGGGAAGAGCTTGACCGAGTCGCCCGCGAAGTGGGCGTTGACGTCGCGGTGGCGCAGGAGCGCGAGGGCGACGACCTTGGTGAGGATGTCGGAGTAGGTCGGCCGGACGCCGCCCTCCTTCACCTGCGCGAGCAGCGCCTCACGGAGCCGGATCGAGGCTGTCATGTCGGCGGACATGGAGATCTGGAAGGCGGGCGCCTCCCACGCCTCGGTCATACGCCGCGCGATCGTCTTGCGCATCTGGTTCAGCTTCACCACCTCGATCTCGCCGCTCGGGACAGCCGTCCCTCCGGCGGGGGCGGCGCTCACGGCGCGGGTGGCGGATGCGCGCTCCACGTCCTCCGCGACGATGCGGCCCTCGGGGCCGGTTCCGCGCAGCGAGGCGAGCTCGATGCCGCGCTCACGGGCGATGCGCCGCGCGAGCGGTGAAGCCTTGACCCTCCCGCCGTTCGTGCTCTCGACCCGCTGCTCGGGCTCGGACGGGCCTTCAGGCCCCTCCTCGCGGCCGCGCTCGCGCTCGTCTTCCCGTTCGGGAGCCGGGGACCCCTCCTCCTGGGCGTCGTCCTCGGATACCTCCGTCGGGTCCTCGGCCTCGCCTTCGGGGACGTCTTCCCCCTGTTCGCCGATCACGGCGATCGCCTTGCCGACCTCGATCTCCTCGCCTTCGCCGGCGAGGATCTTCAGGAGGACGCCCGATGCCTCGGCCTCCACCTCCTGCGTCACCTTCTCGGTGTCGAGCTCGTAGAGCGGCTCGCCCTTCTCGACGTTCTCGCCCTCGGACTTCAGCCAGCGGACGATGGTGCCGGTCTCCATCCCCTGGCCGAGGCGCGGAAGGGTGACGTTCGAGCTCATTCCTTGCCGACGGTCTTCCTGATCGCCGCGAGCACGTCCTCGGCGTGAGGAACGACCCACTCCTCCATGACGGGCGCGAACGGGATCGGGGTGAACTTGGCGCCGACGCGCGCGATGGGCGCGTCGAGGTAGTCGAAGGCCTTCTCCTGGACAACGGCCGCGACCTCGGCGCCCCAGCCCATGCGCGTGACGGCCTCGTGGGCGACCACCGCACGGTTTGTCTTCTTCACCGAGGCGATGAGGGCGTCCTCGTCGAGGGGCTGCAGCGTGCGCGGGTCGAAGACCTCGACGGAGATTCCCTCCTCCGCGGCCTGCTCGGCGGCCTTGAGCGACTCGTGGACGAGCCGGCCGGTGGCCACGACGGTCACGTCCTCCCCCTCGCGGTGGATTCGCGCCTTGCCGATCTCGATCGGCTCGATGTCGTCCGGAACTTCGCCCTTGATCCCGTACAGCGTGCGGTGCTCGAAGAAGACGATGGGGTTGTCCTCGTAGATCGAGCTCCAGAGGAGGCCGCGCACGTCCTCGGGTGTGGACGGGAAGACGACCTTCAGGCCCGGCACGTGCACGAACCACGCCTCGAGCTGCTGCGCGTGCTGGGCGCCCGGCGACCAGCCGGCGCCTCCCTGGGTGCGGATCGTGATCGGAACCTTGATCTGGCCGCCCGACATGTAGCGGTGCTTGGCGGCCTGGCTGACGATCTGCTCCATGGCCAGGGTCGTGAAGTCCTGGTACATGATCTCGACGATCGGGCGCATCCCCGCGATCGCGGCGCCGATGCCCGCCCCGACGATGGCCATCTCTGAGATCGGCGTGTTGCGGACGCGCTCGGGCCCGAACTCCTCGAGCATCCCCTGCGTCACGCCCATCGAGCCGCCCATCTCGGCGATGTCCTCGCCCATGATGAAGACGTCGTCGTCGCGCCTCATCGCGGTCGACATCGCGTCCCTGACGGCTTCTCTGTAGGAGAGCTCGGCCATCAGGAGTAAACGTTCTTGAGGGCGTCTTCGGGCTTCGGGTCGGTGCCCTGCTTCGAAAACTCGACGGAGGCGTCGACGATCTTCACGATCTCGGCGTCCATCTCCTCCCACTCGGAGTCGGAGAGCTCGAGCTTCTCGCGCGCCTTCGTGATCGGGTCCTGCGTCTGGCGCAGCTCGCGCACCTCTTCCTTCGGCCGGTACACCTGCGGGTCGCCGATGTAGTGGCCGGTCAGGCGGAAGGTCTCGGCGAGCAGGAACACCGGGCCCTTGCCCTCGCGCGCGTGCCGGAGCGCCTTCTTCGCCACGTCGTAGACCGCCTCGACGTCCTGCCCGTCGACCTTCATGGAAGTCATGCCGAAGGCCTCCGCGCGCTTCGTCAGATCCTCGATCGGAAGCTGCTGCTTGGCCGGCGTGGACTCCGCGTAGTGGTTGTTCTCGCAGACGAAGACCGCCGGCACCTGCCAGAGCTGCGCGAGGTTCAGCGACTCGTGGAACGTGCCGATGTTCGTCGCCCCGTCGCCGAAGAACGCGACCGCGACGCGCGGCTCGCCGCGCAGCTTGTAGGCGAGCGCCGCGCCGACGATCCCCGGGAGCCCGCCGCCGACGACCGCGTTCGCGCCCAGATTGCCGCGCTCGATATCGTAGAGGTGCATCGAGCCGCCGTAGCCATGGCTCATCCCTTCGACCTTGCCATAGAGCTCCGCCATCACCTCGTTCGGGTGCGTGCCCTTGGCAAGTGTGTGCCCGTGCGCGCGATGGGTGGAGGCGATGACGTCGTTCTCCTCGAGCGCCTGGCAGACACC
>DATEOR010000070.1:0-2428 GCA_035273885.1 Gaiellaceae bacterium | reverse complement strand
CGGCGACCGCCTCCTCGACGACCGCGGACGGCGCGTCGGCGAAGACGTCCTCCGAGAGGCCGAGCTCCGGCACGTTGTCCAGATCGCCCGCGTCGGTCTCGCCGTCGGTCGCGACCACCTCGCGCCGCGGCAGGATCTGGTCCTCCACCCGCTTGATGGACAGCGAGAGGCGGCGCCGCTCGGAGTCGATCTCGAGGATCTTCACGCGCACGTCGTCGCCCGGATGGACGATCTCGCGCGGGTTCTCCACGTGCTGCTGGGCGAGCTCGGAGATGTGGACGAGGCCCTCGACGCCCTCCAGGATCTCGACGAACGCGCCGAAGGCGACCACCTTGGTGACCTTGCCCTCGAGCTCGTCGCCGACGGAGTACGTGTCGACCACGCGCTGCCACGGGTCCTCCTGGGTCTGCTTGAGCCCCAGGGAGATGCGCTGGCGGTCACGGTCTATGTCGAGCACCTTGACCTGCACGGTGTCGCCGATGTTCAGGATCTCGCTCGGGTGGTTGACGTGCGACCACGAGAGCTCGGAGATGTGGATCAGGCCGTCGATGCCGTCGAGGTCGACGAAGGCGCCGAACTCGACGATGTTCGAGATCTGGCCCTCGATGACGAGGCCCGGCTGCAGGCGCTCCAGGATCGCCTGGCGCTGCTCCTTGCGCTCCTCCTCGAGGACGGCGCGGCGGCTCAGGACGACGTTGTTGCGCGGCCGGTTGAGCTCGATGACCTTGGACTCGATGGTCTGGCCCAGGTACTCGTCGAGGTTCGGGACGCGGCGGATGTCGACCAGCGAGGCGGGCAGGAAGCCGCGCACCCCGAGGTCCACGATCAGGCCGCCCTTTACGACCTCGATGACGGAGCCGTGCACCGGCTCGCCGCTCTCGGCCGCCGCCTCGATGCGCCGCCAGGCGCGTTCGAAGCGGGCACGCTTCTTGGAGAGGATCAGGCGGCCGTCCTGGTCCTCCTTGGTCAGGACGAGGGCGTCGACCTCTTCTCCGATCGACACCTCCTCGTTGGGGTTGACCGACTTGCGGATCGAGAGCTCGTTGGAGGGGATGACCCCTTCGCTCTTGTATCCGATGTCGACCAGGACCTCGTCCTTGTCGATGCGCACCACAGCACCGGTCACGACGTCGCCCTCCTCGAAGAGGACCATCGTCGCGTCGTAGTTGGGAACGATGCGCCCGTCGATCTCGAGGAGCATCCCGTCGGATCCCTCGACGACGTGGGCGTCGGTAGTGGTGGGCGGGGTCATAGTGGCTTCCATAGGCAGCGGATAACTCTAGCGGCTCGCCCTGGGGCGGCGAAGCGGCCTCCCTCTTATGATCCTGCCCGTTCCATGCCGGTCCGAGCCACGAAACGCGGCGCCGCCCGAACCCCGCTGGCGGGCGACTTCGACGTCCTGATCTGCGGCGCGTCCTTCGCCGGCCTCGCGATCGCGCGCGAGCTGCGCTCCACGGGTGCGCGCGTGCTCGTGCTCGACCGCTACGAGATCGGGGAGCGCCAGACCTCCGCATGCGCCGCGCCGACGGAGTGGCTGCGCAACCTCGAGCTGGACGGCTCGATCCGCCAGACGTTCGGCGACCTGGTCTGCCACACGCCGGCGGCGACCGTCCGCTGGGCGCTGCCGTTCACGTGGTCGGTGTTCGACTACCCCGAGCTGTGCGCCCTGCTGTGGGCGCAGCACGGGGCGGGCACGGAGTTCGAGACGGCCAAGGTCCACGGTCGGGAGGGTGACGTGGTGCGGACGGACCGCGGCGCCGTCAGCGCCCCGCTCATCATCGACGCGCTCGGCTGGAAGCGAATGCTCGCGGCCGAGGTCGTCCAGCCGCCCGACGGCTGGTTCTCCCGCGGGCTGGAGGTGCACCCGGGCGGGACGGGCCGCGACCTCGAGCTGTGGATCGACAAGCGCGTGGTGCAGACGGGCTACGGCTGGGCGTTCCCGGCCGGCGACGAGGTCCGCATCGGCATCGGGTCCTTCGATCCGCACGATCACGTCAAGGTGCCGACGAACCGGCTCGCCGAGCACGCCGGCTTCCCGCCCGACGGCTACCAGGGCAACTGGATCCCGCACCGCATCCGCGACGGGATCGAGGACGGGGTGTTCTTCGTCGGCGACTCGGCGGGGCACTGCATCCCGCTCACCGCCGAGGGGATCCGCACCGCGTGGTACTTCGGCATCGCCTGCGGGCGCGAGCTGCGCGCGGTGCTCGAGGGCGGCTCCACCAAGGAGCGCGCGCTGGCGCGCTACGGCGCCTTCACGCGCGCGCACGCGTGGAAGTTCGAGTCGATGCTCGGCGTGCAGACCGCGATCCCGAAGCTGCGGCCGCGGCCGCTCGGCGCGCTGGCGCGGGCATTCCGCTTCCCGGCGGCTTCGCACTGGGCGTTCCAGCACTACCTGAACATCGCGCACCCGTCGTTCGCGCTGCCG
>DATEOR010000069.1:0-16322 GCA_035273885.1 Gaiellaceae bacterium | reverse complement strand
CCGCCGATGCGCGTGCGGACGGCTTCGCTCACCGCGCGATCCTATCCCGCCGCATGAGAGGATCCCGTCGGTGACGACCCGGACCGAGTTTCCGCGCGCGATCCGGGAGATCGAGCACACCTGGCTCACCCTGTCCGACGGCTGCCGCCTCGCGGCGAGGATCTGGCTGCCGGAGGACGCCGAGTCCGATCCGGTCCCTGCGATTCTCGAGTTCCTCCCGTACCGGAAGGTGGACGGCACCGCGATTCGCGACGCGCGCCGGCAGCCGTATGTCGCAGGCTTCGGCTACGCGACGGTCAGGGTCGACATGCGCGGCACGGGCGAGTCCGACGGGCTCCTCACGGACGAGTACACGGAGCAGGAGCACGCCGACTGCCTCGAGGTGATGGCCTGGCTCCGAGAACAGACGTGGTGCGACGGCAACCTCGGCATGTGGGGGATCTCCTGGGGAGGCTTCAACGCGCTCCAGCTCGCGGCGCTTCGGCCTCCGGGCCTCAAGGCGATCATGACCCTGATGTCGACGGACGACCGCTACGCGGACGACGTCCACTACCGCGGGGGATGTGTGGAAGCGCTCGACATGTTGCACTGGGCCTCCTCGATGCTCGTCTGGAACGCGCGACCGCCGGACCCGCGGCTCTACGGCGACGGGTGGCACGAGGCCTGGCTCGAGCGGCTGGAGAGCGCGAACAACTGGATCGAGCCGTGGCTCGGGCACCAGCGCCGCGACGAGTACTGGAAGCACGGCTCGGTCTGCGAGGACTATTCGGCGATCGAGGTACCGGTGTACGCCGTGGGCGGCTGGGTCGACGGGTACACGAACGCGGTGCCGCGGATGCTGGCGGGACTGTCCTGCCCGCGCAAGGGGTTGATCGGCCCCTGGGCGCACGCCTTCCCCGACGATGCCCTCCCCGGGCCGAGCATCGGCTTCCTGCAGGAATGCGTCCGCTGGTGGGACCACTGGCTCAAGGACATCGACACCGGGATCATGGACGAGCCGATGCTGCGCGCCTGGATGCAGGACTCGGTGGCTCCGAGCGCGTTCTACGAGGTGCGGGAGGGGCGCTGGGTGGCCGAGCCCGAGTGGCCGTCGCCGAACATCCGCACGGAGGCGCTCGACCTGGGCGGAGGGACGCACTCAATCCTGGGAGCCCAGACGTGCGGAGTCGAGGCGGGCGTCTGGTGCGCCGAGGGCGGGTCGGCCGATCTTGCCGGTGACCAGCGGGTGGACGACGCCGTGTCGCTGACCTGGGACTTCGAGCCGCTCGGGGAGCCGCTCGAGATCCTCGGCCGCCCGCAGGCGGTTCTCGAACTCGAGGTCGACCGGACGCAGGCGCTCGTCGCGGTTCGGCTCTGCGACGTCGCACCGGACGGCTCGTCGTTGCTCGTCACGCGCGGAGTGCTGAACCTCACCCATCGGGAGAGCCACGAGCACCCGGAGCCGCTCGAGGCGGCGCAACGCTACGAAGTCACGGTGCCGCTCGACGTGATCGCCCACTCGTTCGCCGGAGGCCACCGACTGCGCGTCGCCGTCTCGCCGACCTACTGGCCGTGGGCGTGGCCCTCTCCGGAGCCGGTGACCATGACCGTGCACGGAGGACGGCTGGAGCTTCCGGTGCGTGAGCCGCGCGCGGCGGACTCCCAGCTACGGCCGTTCGAGGAGCCCGAGCACTCCGCGCCACTCGCCGTGGAAGAGGTCGAGGGCGATTCCGGCGGTCGCTACCTCCGCAAGGAGCACGCGACGGGTCGCGTCGAGCAGATCTTCGACTGGGCGCTCGGCGGGTCGCTCCGGTTCCTCGACATCGACCTCGACTCCGGGGACACGAGCCACTGCGTGTACTCGATCGTCGAGGGCGATCCGCTGTCGGCCGAGGTGCGGTTCCACGCCGCGTCCGACATGGGCCGCGGCGACTGGCAGACGCGGGCCGAGGTGACGAGCTCGATGACCTGCGACGCGAAGACCTTCCACGTCGAGGCGAGGCTCGACGTCCACGAGAGCGGCGAAATCATCTTCACGCGCTCGTGGGATTTCGCCTTCCCGCGCGATCACATCTGACCAGCACCCTAGTAACAGACTGTTACAAGGCGTATCTCGTCACATTCACGTTCAGTCGCGAACGCTGACCGGTGGAGGATGCGGACCCTTTTCGCCTTAAGCAACAGACTGTTACTTGGCGTCTTCGGGGGCTATTCGAAGTCGCTTCTGTAGTAGTTATCGCCGGAGAGATTCGCGCGCAAGGCCGGGCCGTCCACGACGGCGTCGAAGCGCATACGCTCCGGCGACCACTTCCGATCGAGCCGAGCTCGAACAGGGTCTCCTCGTCGATCGCTCGCTTGCGCAGTTCGGCCCAGCCGACACTCGTGAACTCGACCTCGCCGCCGGCATCCGTGACGGCAACCGCCATTCCAGGCAGCCCTCGGGCCACGACCCCAGTCGGCGAGCCACTCCCACCCCTCATTGGAGAAGTTCATGTCGTGTGGACTATCTTCTTCCTCGTGATCGACTGCGACATCCACCCGCAGATCGGAGACGTCGAGGAGTTCCTCGGCTATGTCGACCCCGCACAGCGCGAGTGGTTCCGCGGCCAGGGCCCGTCGCTCGGGATTCCCGGCTACTCGTGGGTGCACCCCTCGTCCTGGTTTCGCGGGGACATCGAGCAGAACGGCCACCCGCCGGCTTCCGACGTGGACACGATCCGCCGGGAGGTCCTCGATCCGAGCGGCACCGACGTCGGGATCCTGAACGGCGACGACGCTGTCCTGGTCTCGCTCATGCCGAGCCCGTACCGCGCTGCCGAGCTCGCGAGGGCGCACAACGAGTGGCTCCGCGAGCGCTGGCTCGCCGACGAGCCGCGCCTGCGCGCGTCCATCCTCTGCCCGGGTCAGGACCCGCAGGCGGCCGCGGCCGAGATCAGGCGCATGGCCCAGGACGAGCGCTTCGTGCAGGTGCTCCTGTGCGGCGGCGCCGACCGGCCGTACGGGGAACCGCGCTACCTGCCGATCTTCGAGGCCGCGGCCGAGTGCGGGCTCCCGGTCGCGATCCATTCCGGCGGCGAGGGAATGGGGATCGCCGCGCCGCCCGGCGGTGCCGGCCCGGTGACCTTCTACATCGAGTGGCACACCCTCGGCTCGGCCTGCTCGATCATGTCGCACCTCGTCTCGCTTCTCTGCCACGGCACGTTCGAGCGGCTGCCGAGCCTGAAGGTGCTGCTCATCGAGGGTGGAATCGCTTGGCTTCCCGGAATCCTCTGGCGCCTCGACACGAACTGGCGCGCGCTGCGCAGCGAGACCCCGTGGTTGGACCGCAAGCCGAGCGAGGTCGCCCGCGAGCACGTCCGCTTTTCCACCCAGCCACTCGAGCACACCGACGGGAACGACGAGACGCTCTTCGAGATGCTCGAGACGGCCGGTGCTCCGGACAATCTCTGCTTCGCCTCCGACTATCCCCACTGGGACTTCGACGACCCCGGTTTCATGCTCAAGAGGCTGCCGGAGTCCTGGCGCGACAAGGTCCTGCACGAGAATGCCGCCGAGCTCTACGGCGAGCGCCTCGGCCTCGCCCGCGCGTGAGCGGCTGGCAGGACGTCGGCTCGGTTGCGGATCTCGAGCGAGACGGCCACGTGATCGCCCGCGTCGACGGGCGCGAAGTCGGAGTCATCCGCGTGAACGGTGAGCTGCACGGCGTGCGAAACCGGTGCCCGCACCACGGTGGACCGCTCTGCCTCGGCACCGTTCGCGAGCGAGTCTCCGGCGAGCCGGGGCACTACGAGCTGGCCGGATCGCCCGTCCTCCGCTGCCCGTGGCACGGCTGGGAATTCGATCCGGCCACAGGGCAGTGCCTCGACGACGACTCCATGCGCGTCGCCGTCTACCCGGCGAAGGCGGAGGACGGCCGCGTACTCGTTGACATATGAGGTGATGGCGGGTACCTTGTAGTGCATGGTAGGTAGGCAGGACGCCTTGCTCGCCCAGATGCGGCGCGGGACGTTGCAGTACTGCGTTCTCTCTCTCCTCGCTGACGAGGAGCGCTACGGGTTCGATCTGGTTCGCGGCCTCGCCGAGATGGACGGCATGGTCACGAGCGAAGGCACGATCTACCCGCTGCTCTCGCGGCTGCGGAGGGACGGGCTCGTGGAGTCGAGCTGGCAGGAGTCCCCGAGCGGTCCGCCGCGACGCTACTACCGGCTGACCGAGCGGGGACGCTTGGCCCTCGAAGGATTCAGGCTCGAATGGCGCCGGTTTCGCGACGCCGTCGACCACTTCGTAGAGAGGACGGAATCGAAATGAGCACCGACAAGCTGGTCGAGGACTACCTCGACCGCCTCGAGCTCGAGCTGGCGGACTTCCCCTCCGCGCGCCGGCGCGAGCTCGTCCAGGAAATCTCCGAGCACATCGCCGAGGCGCGGGCAGCGCTCGAATCCGAGAGCGAAGCCGATGTCCGCAACCTGCTCGACCGGATGGGCGACCCCGCAGACATCGCAGCGGAGGCCCGGGGTGTGCCCGTAGCTTCGCCGTCCGCCCAGCCGCATGTCGCGCGGCGCTCGAGCGCATTCGACATCGCGGCGCTCATCCTGCTCCTCGTCGGCGGCGTCGTGCTGCCGATCGTCGGCTGGTTGGTCGGTGTCGTTCTCCTTTGGATTTCGGACAGCTGGACGACCAACGAGAAGCTGTTCGGAACCTTCGTCATTCCCGGCGGCTTGTTGCTGCCGGTCTACCTCTCCCTGGCTGCGGGGTACACGGAGAGTTGCGGCGGGCCCGTGGGCGGTCCCGTCACGTGCACCGGCGGCCCCTCTCCGGCAATGCGCGCAGCGGGCATCGTGGTCGTGGTCGCGTTGTTCGTCCTCCCCTTTGTGACGACGGCCTTCTTGGCCCGGCGCCGTTCCAGCTCTCTCGCGCTGGCCTAGTGCGCGTCGTGCACCGGTTCGCCCTCGGAGAGGGTGAGCAGGACGCGCGCGTCGCCGACCGGGCCGGCGCCGGCGTCGAAGATGTCGCGGTCGAGGACGACGAGGTCGGCGAGCTTTCCCTCCTCGATCGTGCCCGTCTCCTTCTCGCGGAAGTTGACGTAGGCGGAGCCATGGGTCTGGGCGGCGATCGCCGTGGCGAGGTCGAGGCGCTCGTCGGGAAGCATAGGCTCCCGGTCGCGCTCCGGATGCGGGACCCGCGTGACGGCGACCTCGACGATCGGCAGCGGATTCGCGGTCGAGACCGTCCAGTCGCTTCCGAAGGCGAGCGGCGCGCCGGCGCGGGCGAGGCTCCCGAACGGATAGTGATAGGCGGCGCGGTCGCCGATGAAGGGCAAGGTGAGATCGTCGACGTAGGCGCTGTGCGCGGCCCAGTACGGCTGCGCGTTTGCGACGACGCCGAGCGCGGCGAAGCGCGGCTGGTCGTCGGGATGGATGAGCTGGATGTGAGCGAGATGGTGGCGGGCGTCGCGCTTGCCGTTCGCCCGCTGCGCCGCCTCGATGGCGTCGAGGGACTCCCGCACCGCGCGGTCGCCGATCGTGTGCAGGTGCACCTGGAAGCCATGCGAGTCGAGGAGGACGAGCATCCGCTCGAGCTCCCCGGCCTCGTGCATGGACATCCCGCGGTTGTCCGTCCCCTCGTACGGCTCGAGCAGCGAACCGGTGAAGTTCTCGAGCACGCCGTCCTGGAAGATCTTCACTCCCCGGATCCGGAGGCGCCCGAGCGAGCCGCGCTCGCGCATTTCGAGGAGGTCGCCGATCTGCTCCTCGCCGCGTGAGCGCACCCAGAGAAGATTTCCTTCGGCGCGCATGGTCAGCTGCCCGCGGCCGGCCACCGCGAGGTAGGCGGCAAGCGTCTCTGGGTCGACGACGGCGTCCTGCCACGCCGTGATGCCGAGGGCGTGGAGCTCGGCCTGCGCGTTCAGGAGCGCCTGCTCCTGCTCGGCCGCGCTCGGCGGTGGAACCAGGTTGCCGACGAGCCACATCGCGCCTTCGTGAAGCGCGCCCGAGGGTTCGCCGGCCGCGTCGCGTTCGATTCGCCCGTCCCCGGGATCGGACGTGCCGGCGGCGATCCCGGCGAGCTCGAGTGCGCGGCTGTTCACCCACGCCGTGTGCCCATCCCGGTTCTCGAGGTATACGGGCCGGTTGGAAACGACCGCGTCGAGGTCGGCCTTCTGCGGATTCCCGCCGGGGAAGAAGTCCATCGACCAGCCGTCGCCGGAGATCCATTTGCGGTCCGGGTTCGCGGCCGCGTAGCGTGCGACCTCGTCGAGGCAGTCCTCCGCCGACGCGGTCTCGTGCAGGTTGCAGACGATCGCGAGCATCCCGCCCGCGAAGGGGTGCAGGTGGGCGTCCTGGAAGCCGGGGAGCACCGTGCGGCCCTCGAGCTCGACCACTCGTTCTGCCGAGAGACCGCCGAGCTCGGCCGACGAGCCAACCGCCGCGATGCGACCGCCGCGCACGGCCACGGCCTGGGCGTCTCCGCCCGAGACGGTGTGGACGCGCCCTCCTCGAAGCAGCAGATCGACGGCGTTAGGGTCCATCGCGATGGCGATCTTCTCATCGGCGGACGCGCGCCGCGCGGTCGAGCGCGGCTTCGACGACGCGGTCGGCTTCCTCGCCGACCTCGTCCGCGTGCCCAGCCTGCTCGGCGAGGAGGAGCCGGCGCAGCAGCTCGTCGAAGCCCGTCTCCGAGAGCTCGGTTTCGACGCCGAGTCGGTCGTGCCGGATCCCGAGCAGCTTGCCGAGCGGCCCGACAGCGGGATTCCGCTCATCCCGTACCAGGGGCGCCGCTCGGTCGTCGGGACCGTCGGGGAGGGGGGCGGCCGCTCACTCGTGCTGAACGGACATGTGGACGTCGTCAGCGCAGAGCCGCTCGACCGCTGGGCGAAGGAGCCCTTCGGCGCCGAGATCGTCGCTGGACGCATGTACGGGCGCGGCTCCTGCGACATGAAGGGCGGCGTTGCCGCGATGCTCCTCGCCGTCGAGGCAGCGCTCGCAGCAGGCCCGCTTCCCGGCCGGCTCGTCTACCAGAGCGTGATCGAGGAGGAGTGCGGCGGTAACGGCGCCTTGGCCGCCGTCCTTGCAGGCCCGCCGGCCGACGCGGCGCTCATCGCCGAGCCGACGAACGGGGGCATGGACCTCGTCGCGGTCGGCGTCATCTGGGCGCGGATCGGATTGCGCGCGGACTCGCGCCACGCCTCCAACGCCGACCGGGGCGCGAACCCGATCGAGGCCGCCTACCCCGTCATCCAGGCGCTGCACGGGCTCGAAGCGGAGCTGAACACGGATCCGGAGCCCGAGCTCGCTGGGCTCGAGCAGCCATACCTGCTCAACGTCGGTGCCCTCCACGCCGGCGACTGGCCGTCCATGACCCCGGGGCGGGCGACGCTCGACGTGCGGCTCGGCTTCCCCATCCGGATGGAGCCCGCGGAGGCGCAAGCGCGGCTTCAGGACGCCGTCCGGGCCGCCGACCCCACCGCCGACGTGGAGTTCCGAGGCTTTCGCGCACGCGGGTACTCCTTCGACCCCGAGAGCCCGTTCGTCCGCCTCCTCGGCGACTGCCACGAGGAGGTGCGAGGCGGGCGGCCGAGGCCGGATCCATCGCGTGCAACGACCGACCTCCGCTTCTTCCAGGGCCAGGCGGTCTGCTACGGCCCAACCGGGGACAACCTGCACGGCGTCGACGAGTGGGTCGACCTCGAGTCGATCGCCGACGTCGCGACCGTCATTGCCCTGCTCATCAGGAGGTGGATGACCTAGACGCGGATGCAGGCGGCGCGGTGGCCCGGGTCCCGGCTTGCGGCCGGACGCCGAAGCTCCGGGTCCACCGTCTTGCACTCCGCGATCGCCATTGGGCAGCGCGGCTGGAAACGGCACCACGGCGGGATGTGGATCGAGTTCGGCGTCTCGCCGCGAAGGATCTGAGGCGTCCCGCGCTCGCGCGGATCGCGCTTCGGGACGACGGAGAGAAGCGCCCGGGTGTACGGGTGCTGCGGGTTCTCGATCACTTCTCGGGTCGGCCCTTCCTCCACGATCCGCCCGAGGTACATGACCGCGATCCGGTCGGCGTAGTGGGCCGCCGTGGAGAGGTCGTGCGTGATCATCAGCACCGCGAGCCCGTTGTCCCGGAGCTCGTCCAGGATCGAGAGGATCCCCGCGCGAACCGAGACGTCCAGCATGGAGACGGGCTCGTCCGCGACGAGCAGCTCGGGGTGGAGGACGAGGCTTGCTGCGATCGCAACTCGCTGGCGCTGGCCGCCGGAGAGCTCGTGCGGATAGCGGTTGACGTAGAGATCGGGCGGGGTGAGGCCGGCGAGCTCGAGGGCGCGCCTGACCTCCTCTTGCCGCTCGTCCTTCGACCCGATGCCGTGCACCTGGAGCGGCTCCTCGATCGTCGCTCCGACGCGGAAGCGCGGGTCGAGCGACTCGTAGGGATCCTGGTAGACGATCTGCATCCGGCGGCGCAGAGGCCGGAGGTCTCCGGCCGAGAGCCCCGAGATCTCCTCGCCGTCGAAGCGGATCGAGCCGCCGCTCGTCTCGAGCAGGCGGAGAACCGACTGCGCCGTGGAGGTCTTCCCGCAGCCCGACTCGCCCACGAGAGCGAGCATCTCCCCGCGGTCGACCGAGAACGAGACGCCGTCGACCGCACGGACCTCCAGCTTCGGCTGCCGGCGAGCCGCGCTGACGATCCCGCGTGCGACGGGATAGCGGGCGACGAGGTCCTCGACCTGGAGCAGCGGCTTCGAGCCGTTCGTGCTCATGCCGTCGCGGGCTCTCGCACGTGATCGTTCAGGTGGCAGGCCGCCACATGCCGCTCGCCGACGGTCTTCAGCAGCGGAGTCTCGGTCGGGCACGGCGCGAACGCCCTGTCACAGCGAGGTTGGAAGGGGCAGCCGACGATCGGCTTGTCGAGCCGTGGGGGCGCGCCGGGAATCGACGCGACGCGCTCGCCGCCTGCGCGGAGGTCCGGCGTGGCCGCGAACAGGAGGCGCGTGTAGGGGTGCTTCGGCGTGTGGAAGAGGGCGTCGATCGAGGCGGACTCGGCGACCTCGCCGGCGTACATGACCGCGGCGCGGTCGCAGACCTGCGCGACGATCGGGAGGTCGTGGGTGACCAGGATGAGCGCGAGGTTGAAGTCCTCGGCGAGCGAGACGAGGAGCTCGAGGATCTGCGCCTGCACCATCACGTCGAGTGCGGTGGTCGGCTCGTCGGCGAGCAGGATCTGGGGCTCGCAGGCGAGCGCCATCGCGATCGCCGCCCGCTGCCTCATGCCGCCGGAGAACTCGTGGGGAAACCGATCCGCCCGGTCCTTGGGAATCCCCACGCGCTCGAGCAGCTCCTCCGACTGACGGCGGGCCACCTTGCCTTCGGCGACCCCGTGCAGGTGCATCGGCTCCTCGATCTGCGAGCCGACGGTCTGCACCGGGTTGAAGGCATTCATCGCGCCCTGGAAGACCATCGCGATGTCGTTCCAGCGGTGCGGGCTCACGCTCTCCTCACCACGGGCGAGGATGTTCTCGCCGTCGAGCCGCACCTCTCCCGCCACTGACGCGTTCGGCGGCAGCAGGCCCATGATCGAGAGCATCGCCGTGGTCTTCCCGCAGCCCGACTCGCCGACGAGGCCGTAACGCTCGCCGGCCTCGACCTCGAACCCGACTCCCCGCACAGCATGCAGCTCGCCGCCTCCCGGAAGCTCGAACCAGACGTGCAGGTCCTCGACTGCGAGGAGCGGTGTCGTCATTCGGAGTCGAGCCTCCCGCGCAGCGGCCTGACCTTGAAGCGGCGCACGGAGAGGTGGCCGACGCGAAGACGTGGGTTGAGCGCGTCCTCGAGCGACTGTCCGAACAGGGTCGCGCCGAGCACGACGAGGGTGACGCAGAGGCCCGGCGGGATGATCGCCCACCAGGCGTCGTTGAGGATCGCGTCGTCGTTGAACGCGTTCTCGATCAGCCGGCCCCAGGAGATGACGCTCGGGTCGCCGAGCCCCAGGAAGGTGATGAACGTCTCGGCGAAGATCGCGTACGCGACGAGGAGCACGGTGTTCGCGACGAGGAGGGGTGCGACCTGCGGGAGGATGTGCTTGAAGATCAGGCGCCGGTTTCCCGCGCCGAGGGCGCGCGCTCGTTTCACGTACACGCGCTCGCGGACGCTCAGCACCTGCGCGCGGATGAGGCGCGCGGTGGTCGTCCAGTAGATGATCCCGATGATGATGATGATGTTCGTCAGGCTGCGGCCGAAGAGGGCCGCGGCGACGATCATCAGCGGGATGTCGGGGATGACGATGACGTAGTCCGTCATGCGCATGAGCGCGACGTCCGTCTTCCCCCCGTAGAAGCCGGCGAGAAGTCCGACCGTGCCGCCGATGAAGGCCGACACGAGCGCAGCGCAGAAGCCGACGAGGAGCGAGACGCGCGTTCCGGCCATCAGAAGATCGACCATGTTCGAGCCGCCGCCGTCGAGGCCGAGCGGGTAGGAAGCGCTCGGCGGCTCGAAGATCGGCCCGACCTTCTCCTTCGGGTCGCCGCTGACCAGGATCGGCTCGAGAAGCGCGATGAGGACGAAGAACGCGATGATGGCCAGCCCCGCGATCGCGGTGGGCTCGTGGAGAACGACGTGGCGGATGGAGCCCGGCCGCCTCGCCGCGGTGACGTCGACGCCTTCGGTTGCGGCTGCGGCGCCGCCCTGGATGGAGGCACTCATCCGGACACCCTCGGGTCGAGCTTGAAGTAGAGGAGGTCGGCGAGCAGGTTCGCCCCGATCACCGACAGGGTGAGTAACAAGAAGGCGCCCTGCAGGATCGGATAGTCACGTTGGTCGATCGCCTCGACCACCTCCAGCCCGATCCCCGGGTAGGAGAAGACGTACTCGATCGTGATCGACCCGCCGATGATGAAGCCGAGCGAGAGGGCGACGAGGGTGACGATTGGGAGCAAGGCGTTTCGCAGGCCGTGCGTGCGCACAGTCCTCCAGTTCGAGAGCCCCTTCGCGCGAGCGGTGAGGACGTAGTCCTCCCCGAGGGTCTCGAGCATCGCCGAGCGCACGACGAGCGCGTACTCGCCGTAGAGCACGAGGCCGAGCGTGAGGGCGGGGAGGATCATGTGGCGTATGCGGTCGACGAACACCTCCCACCAGGAGGCGTCGCCGAGGATCCCGAGTGTCGGGTCTTTGATCCCCGCCGTGGGCAGGCCGAGCCACCCGGCAACGAACAGGACCATCAGGAGCCCGAGCCACTGCGGCGGCATCGAGTAGAACGCGAGCCCGCTCCAGAGGCCGCCCTTGTCCGCCCACGTGCCGCGCCTCCACGCGCAGACCACCCCCACCAGGACGCCGAAGACGATCGAGAAGACCGTCCCGAGCGCCACCATCGCCAACGTGTTCTTCAGCGGCGGCCAGAGCTCGTGGGTGACCGGCTGCTCAGAGCGCAGCGACTTGCCCATGTCGCCATGGGCGAGGTCCTGGAGATACAGCTTGTACTGCTCCCACTTGGTCTGGTCGAGCCCCAGTTGCTCGCGCTGGTACTCCTTGAACGCCTGCGTGCACTGGCGGCAACGCAGCGCGGAGACCGCGTCGCCCGAGAGGGTGCGGAAGAGGACGAAGTTGAGCGTGATGGCGACGAAGACCGTCAGCACCGCGAAGAGCATGCGTTTGCTGACGTAGTCGAAGCCCCTCATGCGTCCTCTTCCGCTTCGTTTCCTCTAGCCGACCTGGTGCGGCTCCGTCCAGTACATCTTCGCGTACGCGTTCAGGTGCGGGTCCATGCCATCCCATGCAGTCGTGTGAGCATCGATGTACTGCTCCTCGACGAGCTGGGTGTAGACCCAGTTGTCATAGATCATCTGCTCCATCTGCTGGACGATCGCCGCGCGCTCCTTCTCGTCGACGGTCGTCCCCTGCTTTGCATAGAGCGCGTCGTAGTCGGGGTTGTCCCAACCGGTGTCGCTCCAGGAGCACCACTGGCCCTTCGTGACGACGGAGAGCATGAAGTCCGGGTCGATGTAGCCGATCCAGTCCCACATCGCGATGTCCCATCCGGTGTAGCCCGAGTTGGTCTTGGGATCGCAGTGGTCGGTGGTCTCGATCTCGTACGCCGCCGTCGAGTCGCCGCCGATCTTCAGGGTCACGTCGACACCTGCCTCGGCGAACCCCTCCTTGACGATGTCGAAGGCCCGCGGTCCGTTGAAGTCGAGGGTGGTCGGCTGCATGATCTCGTACTTCATCTCGTGCGCCGGCTGCGCGTACTTGCCCGTCGTCGCGGGCGCGACGCGGATGCCGTCCGGGCCCTTCTTGTAGCCGAGCTGGTCGAGCATCGCGTTCCCCGCGGCACAGTCGTGCTCGAGCGGGCCGAGGCTCTTGTTTTCGTAGAGAGAGATCTTGCCGGGCAAGCTCTCGACCTTCTCGGCGTAGCCGCTGAAGACCACTTCGATGATCTTGTCGCGGTCGACGCACATCGAGAGCGCTTTCTTCACCTGCGGGTCGAGGAGCTCGCGGTTCTTGTCCTTGTACGGATTGGAGTTCCACGTGATGTTCGTGGTCTCGGCGCCCGGAATCTGCTGGACGACGATGTTGGAATCCTTCTTCAGGACGTCGACCGCGTTGAAGGGAACCTGGTCGACCCAGTCGACCTGGCCGGACTTCATGTCGGCGATCATCGAATCCGCGTTCGTGTAGTACGTGAGCGCCACCGCCTGGACGTGCGGCTTGTCGGCCCAGTAGTTCGGATCCGGGATGAAGACGGTCGTGCCCTTCTTCTCGTACTGCTTCAGGGTGAATGCCCCGCCCGTGACCATCGAGGAGAGGTCGTTCTCGGGGGCGTACGTCTTCAGGCCCTTCCCGTCTCCCGTGTCGAACTTGCCCCAGACGTGCTCGGGGACGACGAAGAACTGCTCGAGCTGGGCGAGCACATTCCCGACCGGTGCGTTGTAGTGAAGGACGACGGTCGTCGGATCGGGCGCCTCCGCGCTCTTCAGGTGAGCGAGCGCTGGAGCCATGACGGCGGTCGGCCCGCTCGCGTACTTGGCTGTGACGTTCGCCGTCCAGGCGACGTCCTCGGCGGTGAGGGGTTGGCCGTCCGACCACTTCGTCCCGGACTTGAGATGGAACGTCCAGTCCTTCCCGTCGGCCGAGGTGTCCCAGGAGTCGGCGAGGTCGCCGACGATCACGTACTCCCCGTTCTCGAAGTCGTACTGGACGAGCTGGGGGTAGAGCATGATGAAAGCGTTGAAGGACTGGGACTCGATGAAGTGGAACGGGTTGAACGAGTCGATCGCGTTGATCGTCCCGACTCGCAGGATGCCGCCCTCCTTGACCGCACCGGTCTCGGATCCGCCCGAGCCCGTGGCGTTACCTCCGGAACCTCCTCCGCAAGCGGCCAGCGCCAGCGCCGCGAGCAGCGCGACGACGACCGGAATCGTCCTTCTCATGCCGTCCTCCCTTTCTCCCTCGGCGTCGCGAGGGACTTCCCGCGCTGGATGAGCGCGGGCTCGTCGATCGTGAGTGTGCGGGCATCGGCGTCGAGCGTGGCGGGGACGCCGAGAGGAAGCGTCGCAAGGTTCTTTCCGTGGCCCAAGGGCAGCTTGTATAGCACGGGTACCCCGAGTGGCTCCAGCCTTTGCTCCAGGACGTCCTCCAGGGACTTGGTCCTTGGCCACTCGGGCCTATCCTCGCGCCACTCGCACTTCTCCATCTCGCCTACTACGACTCCGACGACCCTGTCGAGTTTGCCGGCATGGCCGAGCTGGACGAGCGCGCCGTCGATGTACCAGGGCGGTGCGTCCACGTCCTCGAAGAAGAAGATCGCCCCGTCGAGGTCGACCTCCCACGGCGTCCCCATGGTCTGCATGAGGAGCCACAGGCAGCCGCCTGCGAGGGGCGCGGAGACCTTGCCGCCCGCGATCGTTCGCACATAGGGGTCGTCGGGGTCGCGTGGGACCTCGCCCGCGCCGCCGCCGCGCAGCACCTCGAGCAGTCGTGCACGGGTGAAGTCGGTCGCCTCCTTGTCGCCGACACCGGCGACGCCGGGGCCGTAGAACGTCGCCAGGCCCGTGCGCTGCCGGATCGCGACGTGGAGGGCGGTGATGTCCGAGTAGCCGATGAACGGTTTCGGGTTGGCGGCGATGACGTCGAAATCGAGGAACGGAATCGCCTGCGCCGATCCGTAGCCGCCCTGCATGCAGTGGACGACGTCGACCTCCGGGTCGGCGAAGAGCGCGTTCAGGTCGTCGCCCCGCTGCTCGGGCGAGCCGGCGACGAAATCGTCCCGTCCGTCGATCCCCGGTGCGAGCGTCACGCTGTAGCCCTGCGCCTCCCACCACTCGACCCCGCGAAGGAGGTCGGAGCGGTTCTCCCACGGGCTGGCGGGCGCGGGGACGCCGATCGTTCCGCCGTCCGGAAGGGTGCTGGCGAGGAGGGTGGCCGCTTCCAGAAGGTGAATCTAACCCGGCGCGAGATTCAGGTGCGCCGGTCGAGGAAGGCTCAGTCGGGTCGCGATGCCCGCGGCTTGCCCCAGAGCCGGCCGGCGGAGGACAGAAGCCAGAGCCCGGCGGCGGCGACGGCGGCGAGCGCGTTCGTCTGCACGCAGGTTCGGCAGGCGTTGCAGCACGTGGCTGCCACCGGCGCGTGCTCCGCATAGCGATTCGCCAGCGGCAGCGTCTTGACGGTCACGCGCTCGAGCATGCTCACAGGGTAGGCGACGGCTCCGGGCCGGCCAACTCGTCGGCCAGCGCTTGCGTTCGCTCGGCGATCTCGTCGCGGATGCGGCGCACGTCGCCGGGCGGCAGTCCGTGCGGATCTTCGAGCTCCCAGTCCACGTAGCGCTTGCCAGGGATGAAGGGGCATGCATCTCCGCAGCCCATGGTCACGACGACATCCGCCCACTCGGCATCGCTTCGGTCGAGCTTTCGCGGTACGTGGCTCTCGAGCTCGAAGCCGAGCTCCCGCATGGCTGCGACGACCTCCGGATGGACGCGCTCCGCCGGCGCGGTGCCCGCTGACCGAGCCTCGTGGCGCCCCTCGGCGGCTGCGGTGAAGAGCGCCTCGGCCATCTGCGAGCGGCCGGCGTTCTGAACGCAGACGAAGAGGACGCGGCTCATCGCGGCGACTCTGCCCGGACGAACTGGTACGCCAGCCCTCCCACTGCGGCCCCAAGAACAGGCGCGACGATGTAGAGCCAAAGGGCATGAAAGTTCCCCGATGCGATCGCAGGGCCGATTGATCGCATCGGGTTCATCGAAGCGCCGGAAATCGGACCGCCGAACATCGCGTCGAGAGCGATGGTGCCTCCGATCGCAATTGCGGCCGCCTCTCCGACCGCCCTCGTATCGGTCGCGACCGCGAGAATCACAAACATGAGGAACGCGGTCATCACGAGCTCGAAGAAGAACGATTGTGCCTGCGAGCCCGACGGCAGCGTCGCTCCGACGTCTGCGACGTCCCCGAGGGAGGCCCGTAGAAGGAGCGCGGCCGCGATCGCGCCGAGAAGCTGCGCGGACCAGTAGCCCGCGGCGCGGGGCCAGGGGAAGTGCCGGGTCAGCGCGAAGGCGAATGTGACCGCGCCGTTGAAATGCGCCCCAGATATGTGCCCGACGGCGTAGATCATCACCATGATCACGAGGCCGAAGGCGATCGCGATCCCGACTTGCCCCAACGCATCGGTTTTCGCGTCGACCATGACGGCACCGGCCCCCGCGAAGACGAGGGCGAACGTCCCGATCGCCTCGGCGGCGAGCACACGGACGGTCCCAAGGCCCATCTACAGGACCGTCGGGCTGCGCCGTTCCAGCATGAGGACGTCGCGCCAAACGCCGTCGAGCTTTCCGAGCCGCTTGTGCGTGCCGACCGTCTCGAAGCCGAGTGCCTGGTGCAGGCGGATGCTGCCCTCGTTCTCCGGAAACATGCCCGCCTCGATCGTCCAGATGCCCGCGGCCTCGGTCGACGCGATCAGCGCCTCGAGGAGGCTACGGCCGATGCCCTGCCCTCGCGCCGACTCGGCCACGTAGACGCTGTTCTCGACCACGCCCGCGTAGACGCAGCGCCCGGAGACCGGGCCGACTGCCACCCAGCCCACCACTTCGCCGTCGCGAAGCGCGACGAAGCGGTGGTCGGGCAGGTGGGACGAGTCCCACGCCTCCCACGTCGGAACCTCGGTCTCGAAGGTTGCGTTCCGCGTCGCGATGCCCTCCTCGTACACGCGCGCGACCCCGTGCCAGTGCTCGGCTCGAAGCGCTTCGATCGTGGCGGTGGACGACTCGACGGCCATCAGCAGCAGCCGGCGCGCTCGGCCGACCGAACGACCGGCAAGCCTTTCGAGGCCGGATCCGTGGTCTTCACGGCTCTGATGATCGCACCGTGGATGCCGTCGGC
>DATEOR010000068.1:0-17775 GCA_035273885.1 Gaiellaceae bacterium | reverse complement strand
ATGCAGCGCCGCCAGGCCTTCCGGCCCCAGACCTCGGTGGACGAGTACCTCGCGCGCTGCTCGCTCAAGACCGGCAAGCTCTTCGAGGCCGCGTGCCTCCTCGGCGGCGGGACGAACGGGAGCAACCTCGGTGGCTTCGGCCTCGCGCTCGGCCTCGCCTTCCAGATCGCGGACGACATCCTCGACTGCTGCGGCGACTTCGACACGACCGGGAAGGTGGCCGGAGTCGACCTCCGCGACGGCACGCCGACGCTTCCTTTGATCCTCGCCGCGCGCCGAGACGAGGTGGTCGCAAGGGCGCTCGCCGGCGAGGACGTGGCCGACGCGCTCGATCGCGTTGCCGCCACGGGGGCTCTCGACGAGGCCCGCGAGTTTGCGCTCCGCTACGCGGCCGAGGCCCGGACGGCCCTGGACGGCCAGCCGGACCGCGCCTCGCTGGAGACCCTGACGCATATCGTTGTGGACAGGGAGGGATGAGGATGGCCGTGGCCACGGGACAACGCGCACTCGACGCGATCTGGGAGAAGGTCGATTCCGACGAGCGCCTCGACTTCGAGGACGGGCTCGTCCTCATGGAGTCCGACGACCTCCTCCAGCTCGGGGAGCTCGCGGACGCGGCGCGCCGCCGGCGCGGCGGGACGGACGAGGTCTATTTCGTCCAGAACCTGTACTTGAACCAGACGAACGTGTGCCGCGTGAAGTGCAAGTTCTGCGCTTTCGCGGTCACCCAGAAGCAGGGCGATGCGTACACGTACACCCCGTCCGAGATGGTCGAGGACGCGGTCGCGCAGCGCGAACTCTCGCGCTTCACGGAGATCCACATGGTCGGCGGCGAGAATCCTCACGTCGACTTCGACTACTACGTGGACATCATCCGAAGCCTGCACGACGCGCTTCCCGATGTGCACCTCAAGTGCTTCACGGCGAGCGAGATCCACCACATGACCAAGCTCTCGGGGCTTTCGCACGAGGAGGTGCTCGTGCAGCTCAAGGACGCGGGGCTCGGGTCGCTGCCGGGCGGCGGTGCCGAGGTCTTCGCCGATCGCGTCCGGCGGCTAATCGCTCCCGGCAAGGAACATCCGGACTTCTGGTTCCACACGCATCGGACCGCGCACGGGCTCGGCATCCCGACGCACTGCACGATGCTCTACGGCCACGTCGAGACCTACGAGGAGCGGGTCGACCACCTGCTGCGGCTGCGCGAGCAGCAGGACGAGACCGGCGGCTTCCTCGCCTTCATCCCGCTCGCCTTCCATCCCGAGAACACGGTCTTCGAGCGGCGCGGGTGGACGTTCACCCCCGGCTCCGAGGACCTCAAGATGATCGCCGTCTCGCGGCTCCTCCTCGACAACATCCCCAACGTGAAGGCGTACTGGATCATGATGGGCCTCCCGCTCGCCCAGGTCGCGCTCCACTTCGGCGCGAACGACGTGCAGGGCACGGTCGTCCGGGAGCAGATCTTCCATGCGGCCGGTGCGGTGACCGAGACCGAGCAGAAGATCGACGAGCTCGTCCGGGTCGTGCGCGCCGCCGGACGGATTCCAGTACAGCGCGACACGCTCTACAACGAAGTGCAACGGTGGAACGGAGCGGCAGCGTGATCCGTCTCGGCCGCATCTCCTACGTGAACATGGCGCCAGTCTTCTTCGAGCTCGAAGCGGACGTCGAGGAGGTCAGCGGGGTACCGACCGAGCTCAACGAGCGGCTGATCGCCGGCGAGATCGACCTGGCGCCGATCTCCTCGATCGCCTACGGCCGCCACGCCGACCGGCTCCGCATCCTGCCGCGCCTGTGCGTCTCCTCCGAGGGAGCGGTCGACTCGATCCAGCTCGTCTCGCGGGCGCCGGTCGACCGGATCGACTCGGTCGCGGTCACCCCCGAGAGCGCGACCTCGGCCGTGCTCGTGCGCGTGCTCTTCCCCGATGCCGAGCAGGTGCCTCTCGAAGAGGCGCACGACGCCGACGCCACGCTCCTCATCGGCGACGCAGCGCTGAAGAGCATGTTCGAGGACCCGACGCCGCATCACGATCTCGGGCGCCTCTGGCTCGAGCGCACCGGGCTCCCGATGGTCTACGCGGTCTTCGCCTGTGCCGACCCACCCGCCGAAGGAGTCGCCGAGCTCGAGACTGCCCTCCTCGACGCCCATCACCGGGCGCGCGCCGAGCCCGAGCGCCTGGCCCGTGAGGCCAGCGAGCGCTACGGCTACCCGCCCGGCTTCCTCGCGCGTTATTTCGAGAAGCTCCGCTACCGCTTCGGCCCCCGTGAGCGTGCCGGCCTGCTGACCTTCTTCGAGCTCGCCGCCGACGTCGGCGCCCTCGAGCGGGTGCCCGAGCTGCGCTTTCTCGTCTCCGAGGCGGTGGAGGCGTGAGCCTCATGCGCCTGGCCGCCGCCGCCTCTCGCCGGGCGAAGCCCGGCTGCCCCAACGGCTGTCGCCGCTGGCCGCAGGATGCTGCGCTCGCGGCTCGTCGCCGTACCCTCGTACTGTCTCCTCACTGCTCGCTTGCCTCCCTTGCCAGCGGCGGCCCAGACGCATGAGCCAAAACGGCAACGGCGTCGCCTCGGTTCTCGACAAGGCGCTGTCAGGAGAGCGGATCGGCGAGGACGAAGCGATTGCGCTGCTCGAGAGCCGCGACCTCGTCTCGGTCGGCCGCGCTGCGGACGACCTCCGCAACCGCAAAGTCGATCGCGGGCGCGTGACGTTCATCATCGACCGGAACGTCAACTACACGAACATCTGCCACACGGACTGCGACTTCTGTGCCTTCTACCGCCGTCCGGGCGACCGCTCCGAGGGCTATCTGCTCCCGAAGGCGGTCATCTTCAAGAAGATCGAGGAGACCCTCGCGATCGGCGGTACCGCGCTGCTCATGCAGGGCGGCCACCATCCCGACCTCGGTGTCGACTACTACGAGGATCTCTTCAGCTCGATCAAGTCGCGCTACAAGATCCACCTGCACGCGCTCTCGCCGCCGGAGGTCCAGCACATCGCGCGTCGCTCGAAGCTGACGATCCCGCAGACGCTCACCCGGCTCCGCGATGCCGGCCTGGACTCGCTGCCGGGCGGCGGCGCCGAGATCCTCGTCGACCGCGTGCGCGACATCATCTCGCCGAAGAAGACGAAGTCCGCGGAGTGGCTCGGCGTCATGCGCGACGCGCATCGGCTGGGCATCTCTTCGACGGCGACCATGATGTACGGCCACGTGGAGACGCTCGAGGAGCGGGTCGAGCACGTGCGCCGCATCCGCGAGCTCCAGGACGAGACGCACGGCTTCCGCGCCTTCATCTCGTGGACGTTCCAGCGCGACGGGAACCGGCTCTCCGACCAGGTCTCCGAGGAGGAACGGCCCACGTCCTTCGACTACCTCCTGACGCAGGCCGTCAGCCGCATCTATCTCGACAATGTCGACCACATCCAGTCGAGCTGGGTCACGCAGGGGATGAAGGTCGGCCAGGTTGCCCTCGGGTTCGGGGCCGACGACATGGGCTCGGTGATGATCGAGGAGAACGTGGTCTCCGCGGCGGGGACGACGCATCGCGCGACCGCGGACGACTTCGTCCGCGCGATCAAGGCCCTCGGCAAGACCGCGGTGCAGCGCGACACGCTCTACCGCGACGTGCGGGTCTGGAACTAGCGCCCTTTCCAGCGGTTAAGACCCGGTAAGCACCCCTTGTAATCGGGGTCCGATTTTGTTTCCCTGCTGACGGGGTGTTGAGGAAAGTCGTCTTCCTCGCGGTCGTCTTGGCGGCCGCGTTTCCATCTGCGGCATCGGCCGTCGAGCTCGCGCCGGGGGTCGTCTACACGCGCGAGGTCCGGATGATCGGCGGGAAGCAGGTCGTCGTGCACGTGCTCAAGGCGCCGAAGCCGGGCGGCCTCTACGACCTGAAGCCCGTGCTCTCGAACGGGCTCGTCACCGGGCGCGAGACCGTGTCCTCGATGCAGCGGCGCCTGTCGAGCCGCGCGACGCTCGCGGGAGTCAACGGTGACCTCTTCAACTGGGGCAGTGGGCGTCCGAGCGGCATCTTCCTGCGGCAGAACCTGCTCTCCACACGCGCCTTCTACGACCGCTCGAGCCTCGGTATCGGCATCGACGGGATGCTCCGCACCGGCTTCATTCGCTACACCGGCACCTGGCAGTTCGGGTCGAACAAGCTCCGCATCCTGCGCGAGTTCAACCACCCGCTCGAGCAGTCGAGCGGCGTCGTCCTCTACTCGCCCACCTGGGGGCCGACGACTCCGCGCAAAAAGGGGGCGCGGGAGATCGTTCTCGCGCACGTCGCCCCGGTCGGCCCGAACAAGGATCTCGCCGGAAAGGTCGTCCTTCGCTCGTGGAGCACCCATCACCGCATTCCGGCGGGAGGCGCCGTGCTGCAGGCGTCGGGCGATCGCCGCAAGGTGCTCTTCCGGGAGGCGAAGCTCGGCCACTGGGTGAAGCTGCACGTCAGCCTGTCGCCGTGGTGGTCGGACGTGAAGGACGCGATCGGCGGCGGCCCCAGGCTCGTCTCCGGCGGCGTGCCCGTGTTCCAGGCCGGCGAGTCGTTCCTCCCCACGCAGCTCGCTCCGCGCAACCCGAGGACCGCCGTGGGCCAGCTCGCGAACGGTCGGGTCGTCATGGTCGCCGTGGACGGGCGTGCGTCCTGGAGCGCCGGGGTGACGAACTCACAGCTCGCGCGCCTGATGGCGGATCTCGGCGCGCAGACTGCCATGGCGCTCGACGCGGGCGGCTCGACGACGATGGCCTTCGACGGCCAGGTCCTGAACACCCCGTCAGACGGAGGCGAGCGCGCCGTCGCGGATGCGCTGATGGTCTTCTACTACGGCATCTACGCTCGCAAGCCGCGGCTTCCGCTCTACTCGCCGAACGGCGACGGTGTCCTGGACCTCCAGCGCCTCTACGCGAAGACCGTCCGCCGCTCGCAGGTCGAGCTGAAGCTCGTCCGCGAGTCGGACGGTCACGTCGCCTGGAGCTCCATTGGGACTCGGCGTCCGGGCACCGTGGTGAAGAGCCTGACGCGCAAGCTCGCCGACGGAAAGTGGCGCTGGATCGCAACGGCGACCGACACAAAGGGGCGCACGAGCGAGATGAGCCGCACCTTCGTCACGAACTCCACGCTCGGCTACCTGACGCTCTCGCGCAGCATCCTCCGCCCGACGCGTCGTGGGGGCGACCTCGGGATCTCCTTCCGCCAGGCGCGCGAAGCCGACGTCAACGTGACGATCCGGACGCCGTCCGGCCGCGTCGTCCGCCACCTGCGCGCCGACCACTTCGGCACCGGCCGCCATTCCATGGCCTGGAACGTGAAAAACGACGCCGGCAAGGTCGTGCGCGACGGGCGCTACCTCGTCCGCGTGCGGGCGGTGAACTCGATCGGCCCGGTTGCGCTCGTGACGCCGGTCACCGTGCACCGCCGCTTCTAGTTCAGGCGCCCCGCAGGCGCAACTACACTCGCCGGAATGACCGAGACGATCACCTCGGTGATCGGGGACTACGGCCTCTACGCCGTGTTCCTGCTCATGCTCGTGGACGCCGTCTTCCCGGCAGCGAGCGAGCTCGTGATGCTCTATGCGGGAGCGGTGGCTGCCGGTGCGTTCGCCGGCCAGAGCGTCACGCTCTTCGGAACCGAGATCGAGTCGACCCTCTGGGCCTACGTCGCCATGGCGACCGCCGGGACCCTCGGCTATGTCGTCGGATCGCTGATCGGGTGGGGGATCGGCTTCTACGGCGGGCGCCCGTTCCTCGAACGGCGGGGCCGCTGGGTGCACCTCACGCCCGAACGCCTCGACCGCGCCGAAGCCTGGTTCGGGCACTACGGAGACTGGGCAGTCCTACTCGGCCGGGTCATGCCCGTCGTCCGCTCCTTCATCTCGATCCCGGCGGGCGTGCTGGAGATGCCTATCGTCCGTTACACCGTGCTGACCGCGATCGGCTCGGCGGTCTGGTGCTTCGGCATCGCGGGCGCCGGGGTCGCGCTCGGGTCGAGCTGGGAGCACTTCCACGAGAACTTCCGCTACGCGGACTACGCGGTCGCGTTCCTCATCGTCCTCGCGGCCGGCTACGGCGCCTACAAGCTCCTGCGCAGAAGGGCGCGACGCAGGGCAATCGAGTCCCCCACCGAAGGGTAGAGTGGCCCCGTGGCGATCCCGTTGACGGATGTGAGGGCGCAGTATGCGCCGCTCCTCGACGAGCTGAAGGACAGGATCGCCGAGGTGCTCGACTCTGGCCACTTCATCCTCGGGCCCCACGTCAACGCCTTCGAGGAGGAGGCCGCCCGCTTCCTCGGGGCCGGAGCTGCCGTCGGCGTCGCCAACGGCACCGACGCGCTCGTCATCGTGCTGGACGCGCTCGGGGTCGGCCCGGGAGACGAGGTCATCTGCCCGTCCTTCACGTTCTACGCAACCGCGGAATCGATCGCCCGCCGCGGTGCCACCGCCGTCTTCGCGGACATCGATCCGGGCACCCTGAACCTCGACCCGGGGGACGTGGCCGCGAAGGTGACGGAGCGGACGAAGGCGATCCTGCCGGTTCACCTCTTCGGCCGCCCGTTCGACCCGGCGACGCTTCCCGACGGTATGACCGTCTTGGAGGACGCGGCGCAGGCCTTCGGGGCGAAGGTGGGCGACCGCCGCGTAGGCTCGCTCGCCGCCGCTGCGACATTCAGCTTCTATCCGACCAAGAACCTCTTCGGGCTCGGCGACGGCGGCCTCGTCACGGCGGCCGATCCGGCGCTTGCGGATCGGATCCGGCTCCTCCGCTTCCACGGCTCGCGCGACAAGCAGACCTTCGACGCGGTCGGCTACAACTCGCGCCTGGACGAGCTCCAGGCTACGGTGCTACGCATCTTCCTCCGCCACCTCGACGGATGGAACGAGGGGCGCCGCGCGGCGGCCGCGCGTTACGCCGAGCTCGGCCTCGGCGAGGTCTGCGAGCTGCCCGCCGACGAGCCCGGCCACGTTTACCACATGTACGTCGTCCGCACGGGCGAGCGCGAGCGATTCACCGCCGCGCTCGACCAGGCCGGCATCGGCTGGGCGGCGTACTACACCACGCCCCTCCACCTCCAGCCCGCCCTCGCTGAGCTCGGCTACGAGCAGGGCAGCCTGCCCGAGACCGAGCGCGCCGCGCGGGAAACGCTTGCGCTTCCCATCTGGCCTGCCATCTCGCGAGAGCAGCAGGAGCGCGTGGTCGAGTGCCTGCGGGCGGCATCGACCGTGAAGGCCGCCTGATGCGGACGCTCAACCGGCACCGGCTCTGGCAGGCGGTCGTCGACTCGGGGCTCGTCGCCCTGGCGTGGATCCTCGCCTTCAACATCCGCTTCGACTACGGAGTTCCGCCGCGCTACCAGCCGTTTCTCGACTTCGACGTGATCCTCGTCGTCGTCGGGGTGAAGATCCTCACCTTCATCGTCTTCGGCCTCTACGACCACTGGTGGCGCTACGTCTCGATCCGCGACATCTGGCGCTCCCTGCTGGCGGTCACGGCCGCATCGGTCGTCGCAGTCGCGGCGCTGTACTTCTGGAACCCCGCGCCGCTCAGACTCCCGCGCGGGATCATCGCCATCGACTGGATGATCCTGCTCGGGCTCGTCGCGGGAACGCGGTTCGCCGCTCGGACGATCTTCGAGCGCCCCGGCCGCCGCCGGCTCGTCTCCCGCGGGCGCGACGTCCTCGTGATCGGCGCCGGAGACGCGGGCCAGCTCATCCTCCGCGAGATGCTGAAGAATCCGAACCTCGGCTACTCGCCCACCGGGCTCGTGGACGACGACCCGCGGAAAAAGAACCTGCGCCTGCACGGCGTGCGGGTTCTCGGCACGACCCACGATCTCGGGCACCTCCTCCGCGACAACCGCCCGGACGAGGTCATCATCGCGATCCCCTCCGCTGCGGGCGAGACCCGGCAGCGGATCGTGAACGTTTGCCGCGACGTCGGCGTTCCGGTGAAGACCTTGCCGGCGGTCCACGAGCTCATCTCCGGCGACCTCAATCTCGCCCGCCAGTTGCGCGACGTGCAAGTGGAGGACGTGCTCGGTCGCGAGGCGGTGGAGCTCGACCTCGCCTCGATCGCCTCTTACCTCACCGGCGAAACCGTCCTCGTCACCGGCGCGGGCGGCTCGATCGGCTCGGAGCTCTGCCGCCAGATCGCCGCCCTCGGCGCCGACCGCATCATCCTCGTCGATCATACGGAGAACGCGCTCGTCGACATCGAGCGCGAGCTCGCGTACGAGCGCCGCTTCAACTCGACGGTGCCCATCCTCGCGGACGTGAAGAACCGGGCCAAGATGCGGCGCACGTTCGACCGCTTCCGCCCGGGAGTGGTCTTCCACGCGGCCGCGTACAAGCACGTGCCGCTCATGGAGGCGAATCCGGTCGAGTCCGTCCGCAACAACGTCTTCGGGACCAGCGTCGTCACGGACGTCGCCTCGGAGTTCGGCTGCAAGCGCTTCGTCCTCGTCTCGACGGACAAGGCGGTCAACCCGAAGAACGTCCTCGGACAGACGAAGGCAGTCTGCGAATGGATCACCGAGGCGGCCGCGGTGCGCGAGCACAACGGAACCCAGTTCATCTCAGTTCGCTTCGGCAACGTGCTCGGCTCGTCGGGCAGCGTCATCCCGCTCTTCCGGCGCCAGATCGCCCGCGGCGGCCCGGTCACGATCACGCATCCGGAGATGACGCGCTACTTCATGACCATTCCCGAAGCCGTGCAGCTCATCATCCAGGCCGGTGCGATCGGCGAGACGGGTGAGATCTACGTGCTCGACATGGGCCCGCCCGTGAAGATCATCGACCTCGCGCACAACATGATCAGGCTCTCCGGCAAGGAGCCGGACGTCGACGTCAAGATCGACTTCATCGGCGTTCGGCCCGGCGAGAAGCTGCACGAGGAGCTCTGGGCGAGCGACGAGAACGCGGAGCCCACCACCCACCCGAAAATCCTGCGCTGCGCGGGCATGCCCGTCGACCCGTCGTGGCTCGAGGAGGAGCTCGCCGAGCTCGAGCGCCTCGTCGAGGCGGGCGAGACCCTCGAGGTGGTCAACCGGCTCGGGATGGTCGTGCGCACCCCGCGGCGCGTCTCGGCCGAGGCGCCGGCTCCGGAAACGGTCTGAAGACCCTCGCCGAGCTGTCCCCGAAGGCAGTCGAGATCCCCAAGTAACAGTCTGTCACTAGGAGGCCAAAAAACGGAGGGCCGGCGTGGCCGGCCCTCGCGTCGTCGCGTCGTCGCGTCGATCCGCTCCTAGCGGTCGTACGGCTGGTTGAAGTTCCCGCCCGTCCGCTGGATCGCGATGACCCTGCTCTGGAACGGCGGATCGGCCTGCACCGAGAGATACATGATCCTGTTGTCGTTCGAGAACCACATGCCCGTCGGCTCGAACCGGTTCGGGAGCGTCGCGAAGAGCTCCAGGTTCTCCGCTCCGGTCTTGCCGCGCGGAAGGATCCAGATCTGGTTGGCGCCTCCGGTGCCCGGCTGAGCGAAGTCGGCCGAGCCGTGGTCTTCCATGATGAAGAGGTCGCCCGCATCCGTGTAGCGGATGTTGTCGGGACGCGCCATCTGGGCGAAGCTGCCCGCGACGATGATCTCGCCGTGCACCGTCTCCTCGTCCAGATCGGTGAGCTTCCAGACATTCCCCGGGTTGGGCAGCGCGCCCGACTCGGTGAACACGACCGCGTCGCCGCTGGCCGCGGTGAGCATGCCCTCGGCCTTCTCGAACGAGTTGGCCGCAGTTGCGGGCCCGGCACGCGCGACCATGTCGGCTTCGGCGTTGAATGGGTCGAGCGGGCCGACCCAGTGGCCTGAGTTCGTCGCCCGATCGAAGACGAGGCCGTAGAGGCTCCCCGTCGTCAGGTCGTTCGCGCGGTCGGGGACGAACTTGAACAGGTACTGGTAGTTCCCGCGGTCGTTCGTCAGGTACCAGTTCTTCCCGACCCGAGCCTCCTGCTCATGGCTGAAGCGGCCCATGCCCGTCAGCCGCTTCTCGGCTCCGGTGGCGGGGTCGATCTCCCACACCCAACCCGAGAGCTTGTCGGGATCATTGAGGAACGGGAACTCCTCGTTCGTCAGATACGTGTTCCACGGCGTCTTCGCGCCGGCGCAGTTGTCGTGAAGGCCGGTCGTGATCAGCTCGCGCCTGAGAACGGTGACGCCGTCCTTCGCCAAGACAATCCGCGAGATCGATCCCGAGCCGTCCGAGTCCCCGTCACCGGCGGTCTGCTCCGGGACGAAGCACTTGCCCGCGTCGCCCTGGAAGTCACCCGGCCGCGGCTGCGTCAGCTCGTGGTTGGAGATCAACCACGTCTCGTCGCCGGCCGTGAAGACGACGTTCGCGTCGAAGTCCTCCGGCATCGCGAAAGTCGCTCCACTTTCCGTCGACGTGACCAAATCGGTGCACCCCGTCGAGATGATCGAATACGTGAATCCTCCGGCCAGGTTGATGACCGGGTCGCCGGTCCCGACCGGGCCTGGCGGATCTGCCACGGCTGTGGCGGCCGCCATGAGCACGGCGGCGACCGCGATGGTCGCCAGCAAAGCCCGTTTCATCCCTACCTCCCCTGCAGGTCGATTTCCCGACGGGAGTCTAAACCGGCATCAGCAGCTCGAGCATCTCGGCGGGGTTGCGTCGCACCCGCTCCCCCTCGCCGGTGCGCTTGACCAGCTCGAGCGCGCGCGGGTCGGTGAGCGGCCGGAGCCTGCCGTCGCGGATCAGCGCCTCGTCGACGCCGCCGAGCCGCCCGCCGTATGTGGTGTAGACGGGTATGCCGAGTGCGGCCGCCTCGCGGTTCATCGTTCCCCCGGCCGAGACCACGAGGTCGGCGAACGCGATCAGGCTCTGGGCGTCCACGGCGCCGTCGGGGACGATTACGGACGGGAGCGCGAGGCTCCGCACGTAGTCCCGCTGCTCCTCCGTCCGCGGGAGCACGACGGCGTGCACGTTATCCTGGCTACCCAGAAAGGTCAGCACCTGCGGGAACAGTGGGTTCGACTTCCGGTGATAGAGGGACACGTCGGGTGGCGTTCGCACGACGACGAGGATGCGCGCGCGGTCGACGCCGAGCTCGTCGACGACCTCCTCCCGGGGCTCGAAGGCGGAGAGGTAGTACTCCTCCTTCAGGCCGGGGTACTGGCGGAGCTTCGGCGGATGGACGCCGTAGCGCTCGAGCCGGTCGGGCGGGATGGCGTCGGGCACGACGACGAAGGTCGCCGCCCTGCAGCCGAGCTGGTGCTGCACCGTCGCGAACTCGTAGTCGAAGGTCGTCGAGCTGGGGATGCCGAGGGCGCGCGCAGTCAGTGTCAAGTGGTGAGAGCCGTGCGCCAGAGCGGCGTCGAACTGCCGCCCCCGCGCCCAGCGCCGGAGCTTGGACATCCGGGTCACCATCGTCCCGAGCTTGCCGACCCGCGAGCGGCCACCGTGGTGGCCGATCAGCTCCGCCTCGATCCCGTGCTGCTCGAGTAGCTGGACCGTCTGCGCGTAGTCGCGGGCGGTCACCTCCACCTCGTCGCCGCGCTCGCGCATCACTGCGATCAGGGGCCGGAACACCAGCACATGCGCCGGTGCCGTGATATCGACCCAGATTCTCACGGCCTCCGCCGCCCTTGGCTCTTCCCCGGCGAAGCCGGGCTCCGCCGCGGGCTTAGCCCGCTGGCGGCACGATACCGCGCTCGCGGCGCTTGGCCGTGCCGGGCCGCACTGTCCTGCGCGCCGCTCGCTTGTCTCCCTTGCCAGCGAGCTCCGGAGACCGTGAGCGAGCTCACGCTGCGACGGCCGCGGGCTTCGCGGCGACCTGCTCGTGCCAGAGCGTGAAGGTGAGGAGGCCCCAGAGCTGGCGTGAGAGATCCTCCCGTCCGGCCACGTGGTCTTCGAGCAGGCGGCTCACCGCCTCCGGCTGGAAGAACCCCTGGCGGCGCAGCGTCTCCTCCGAGAGCACCTCGCGGGCGAACGGGACGAGCGGGCCCCGGAGCCAGGCCGCGGCGGGTATGGAGAAGCCGCGCTTGCGTCCCGAGACGACCGAGTCGGGAAGGAGCGGCGCGACAGCTTTCCGCAGCAGGCGCTTCTTCGAGAAGCCGCGCACCTTGAGGCGGGTCGGGAGGGCGAGCGCGAGCGTGGCGACCACGGGGTCGAGGTAGGGGACGCGCGCCTCGAGAGAGTGAGCCATGCTCGCGCGGTCGGTCTTCACCAGCAGGTCGTCGACGAGGTAGATCCCCATGTCGACGTCCTGCAGGCGCGCGAGCTCCTCGGCGCCTTCGGTCTCGGCGTACCTGGCCCGGTAGACGTCCAGCGGATCGGTGCTACCGCGCCGGTCGGGCTCGAGGAGGGCGGTGCGGGCGTCGGACGAGAAGATCTCTTTCCAGCCGTGGTGGCGCTCGAGCGGAGGCAGGTGCGCAGCCCGCACGAAGCGCTTCGCCCGGTAGTCGAGGCTCGCTTTGGCCGAGGAGCTGGGCAGGCGCTCGACGAGCGGGCGCGCGGCTGCGGCCAGCGGCCCGATCTTGGGCGCGAGCAGGTCGGCGACGTAGGTGTAGTAGCCGCCGAAGAGCTCGTCGCCCCCCTCGCCGGAAAGGGCCACCTTCACGTCTCGGGCGGCGAGCTCGGAGACGAGGTACGTGGGAAGCGCGGACGAGTCTGCGAACGGCTCGTCGAAGGCCTCGGCAAGCTTGGGCAGGAGCTCGGCGGCGTCCGGCCGCACGACGAGCTCGTGGTGGTCGGTGTCGTAGCGCTCGGCCACCTTGCGCGCGTCGGCGAGCTCGTCGAAGGATCCCTCGTCGAACCCGATCGAGAACGTCTGCACCCGCTCACCGCTCTCGAGCGCGGCCAGCGCCGCGAGCGCCCCCGAGTCGACCCCGCCCGAAAGAAGGATGCCGACGGGCACGTCCGCGAGCATATGGGCGCGGACCGAGTCGCGAAGCCGCGCGCGGAGCTCCTCGGCCAGCTCGTTCTCGTCCTCCGTGCGCACTTCGTCGGCGGGCGCGGGGCGGGCATAACGCTCCAGCGTGGGCTCGCCCTCGCCGTTCCAGACGAGCACATGGCCGGCCGGAAGTTTCTTCGTCCCCTGCCAAATCGAGCGCGGCGCCGGGATCGAGTTGAACGCGAGGAACGCCTCGAGCGCGTCGAGATCGACCTCCCCTCGCGGGAGCGCCTTCAGCTCGGACGCGAAGGCAAGTGTGCCGCCCTCGGACGAGTAGTAGAGCGGCTTGATGCCGAACTGGTCGCGCGCGAGCACGAGTCGGCGTCGCTTGGAGTCCCAGACCGCGACGGCGAACATCCCGCGCAGCTCGCGGACGTAGTGGGGCCCGTATTCCTCGTAGAGATGGACGTGCACCTCGGTGTCGCTCGCCGTGCGGAAACGGTGCCCTCGCCGTTCGAGCGTCGCGCGGAGATCGAGGTGGTTGTAGATCTCGCCGTTCTGGACGACCTGGATCGAGCCGTCCTCGTTTCCGATCGGCTGGTCTCCGCCTGCGATGTCGATGATCGAGAGCCTGCGCGATCCGAGGGCCACCGGGCCGTCGACCAGCGAGCCCCCGGCGTCGGGGCCGCGGTGCCGCAGCGTCTCGTTCATCGCCTCGAGCGGCCCCGCGTCGACGGGGCTTCCGTCGAGCGAGGCGAGTCCGCAGATCCCGCACATGGCCCCTGAGTCTAGTGACGGCCTCCGCGCAGGAGCCCCCACACGGCCGCGGCGGACTGCTTGATCACTCGCCAGGCCGTGGACACGACCACGCGCAGATAGAGACCCACGGAGCGGTCGGCGATGTACTCGAGGTCGTGCGCCAGCTTCTCTGCCCACGACTCCTCGCGCCCCATGCGCGTCTGCGCGAGCCCCGTGAGGCCCGGCCGGACGACGAGGCGCTGCCAGTACTGCGGGATCTCCTGCGCGAGCTCCTCGAAGAAGGTCGGCCGGATCGGGCGCGGCCCGACGATGGACATGTCGCCGCGGAGGACGTTCCAGAGCTGCGGCATCTCGTCCAGCTGTGACGCGCGGAGCCAGCGCCCGAGCCTCGTGACCTCGGCGGCGGTGCGGATCGAGAGCTCCTGCCCATAGTACGGGCCGAGCCGTGACTCGGCGTCGCGCTTGAGCGTCCGAAACTTGAACATGTGGAAGATGCGCCCGTGCCGCCCGACGCGCAGGCCGCGGTAGAAGAGCGGCCTTCCCGAGGTGGCGAGGAAGACGATCGTGACGAGGACGAGGATCGGGAGCGCGATGAGAAGCACCGTCGCCGAGATGAGGACGTCGAGCGCGCGCAGGGCGGCATCGACCCCGCGCCCGTCGGTGCCTTCCCTGGACAGGCGCGCATAGCGCTCGGCGAGCGACTTGGTCTCCGGCGAGAGCGTCATCGGCTTAGTCGCTGCATAATGAATGCTTATGGATACCCGTCAGCTTGCGGCTTTCTGTGCGGTCGTCGAGAAGAGCAGCTTTTCACAGGCTGCGGAGAAGCTCGGCGTCACGCAGCCGGCTGTCAGCCTCCAGGTGCGAGCGCTCGAGGAACGCCTCGGGCAGACGCTGCTCGACCGCTCGGGCCGCCGCGTCGAGCCGACGGAGGCGGGCCTTCGGCTCTACCGGAGCGCGCAGCGCATGCTCGCTCTCGAGAAGCAGCTCTACGACGAAGTCGCCGCCGACAGCGGCGAGCTCCAGGGCACGCTCGCGATCGGCGCCTCGACGGGCCCGGGCGCCCATCTCGTCCCGCTCCTCCTCTGCGAGTTCCAGCAGGAGCATCCCGAGCTCCACGTCTCACTCTCCATCTGGGACACGCAGACCGTGAGCGAGAAGGTGGCGCTGCGAGAGCTCGAGCTCGGCGTCGTGGGCGCGCTGCGGCGGAACCGCTCGCTCGAGTTCGAGCCGCTCGTCCGTGACGAGATCGTCCTCGCCGTGCCGCCCGGCCATCGCACTGCGGGAGGATCGGTCTCCGTGGACGACCTGCGTGAGGAGACCGTCATCGCCATGCAGGAGGGCGCCGGAGTCCGGCAGGTTGTCGACGAGGAGCTCCGCCGTGCGGGTCTGCGCGTGCGCGAGCTCGAGCCGAAGCTGGAGCTCGGACTGCAGGAGTCCGTGAAGAGCGCGGTCGCAGCAGGCTTCGGAGTCACGTTCATCTCGCGCACGGCAATCGAGGGCGAGCTCGCCGCGGGCACGCTCGGCATGGCGCGGGTCGCGGGCATCGAGCCCGCGAGGCAGATCTACGTCGTGCGTGCGAAAGGCCGGCCTCCCACCCGCGCGGCCGCGGTCTTTCTCGAGTTCGCGCGCGGAAAGACCTCGTGATCGTCCGCTGGGGTCTCGACGCGCTGCCCTCGGTCCTCGCCGACGTCGGCTCCGAGCGGCCTCTCCTCGTCACGACCGAGCGCTGGCGCGCGCTGGAGGTTCCGGCGGCCAACGCTTTCTATGGCGTTCAGTCGCACGGCTCTCCCGAGTCGGTCGCGGAGGCGACCGCCGCGGCCGAGGATGCCGACGGCCTCCTCGCGGTGGGCGGCGGCAGCGCGATAGACACGGCCAAGGCGGTCTCGGCGGCCACGGAGCTGCCGGTCGTGTCGGTTCCCACCACGTACTCCGGGGCCGAGTGGACGCGCGGCTTCGGCATCCGCGACGAGGCCCGCCGCGTCAAGGGTGGGGGCGTCGGCGCGCGCGTTGAGGGCATCGTCTACGACCCCGAGCTCACGTACGACCTGCCGCCTGCCGAGACGGGTGGGACGGCGCTGAACGCGCTCGCCCACTGCGCCGAGGCGCTGTATGTCCAGGGACGGAACGACGAAGCGGACGCGGCGGCCCTCGCCGGTGCTCCGCTCATCTCCGACAACCTTCCGCTCGTGCTCGCCGACGGCCACTACCCGGAGGGGAGGCGGGCGCTCCTGGAAGGTGCGATGCACGCAGGCGCCGCGCTGGCCGGCGCGGGCCTCGGGCTCGGGCACGCGATGGCCCAGGCCGTCGGAGGGCGCTACGGCATCGCCCACGGAGCCGCGAACGCGATCTGCCTGCCCCCGGCTCTCCGCTTCAATCTGGAGGTCGCCGGCGCCGAGATCGAGCGCTTCGGCGAGTCGATGCGGACGAGCGACCCGATCGGCCGCGCGGAGGAGCTCGCCCGCCTCTCGGGGTTCTCGCTCCTTCGCCACCTCGGGGTCACGCAGGACGACTTGCCCGAGCTCGCGGCGGCCGCCGCCGAGCGGGGCGGCGCCAAGGCGAACCCGCGCCCGGCCTCAGCCGACGACGTGCTGGGCCTCTTCGAGAGCGTGTGGTGAGCCCTTTTCGCGAGGCCGGGCGACGACTCGAATCCGTTGAACTGCGAGCTCATCGAGTGGATAGTCGCGGAATCTCTCGGCCGGTCTCAGTGCCCGAAGTCCTTCCAGTTGGCGCCGGCTCGGCGTCAGCGGCTTCTCCCAGAGGACCGAGAAACCCGCGTCTTCGAAAGCGGCCAGATAGTCGGGCCGCCTGAGTCTGCTCTGATGCTGGAGGCTCGAGTTCACGAGTCGCCAAACACCGTCGGAGTGGCGCAGGAAGTTGTAGGGGCCGATCGATTTGTCTGAATGGGAAAAGTGATCCGTCAGGTCGATCAGCGCGCTCAGGACTCCGTCGGGCTTGAGAAGACGGTGGCACTCGCGGAGGAGCGGAATGAGATCCTCGGCTGGAACGTGCTCGAGCGTCACCGTGCTGGAGATGAAGTCGACGGAGCCGGAGTCCAGAGCCGTGCTGCGAGCATCGCACGGAGCGATGTACGTGATTCCGAACCGCGCTTGCAGATCCGCGACCGATTGCACGCCCCCTGACTCGGGTGCCCGCAGTGTGCGACCCGTCTCCCGACTCAGCTCGAGCCCGAGCCGGCTCAGTCTTTCGATGCTGACATCGACAAGGGGAAGACGGATGTTCGGGCGCACGTCGACGAGAATCTGGCGTTCGACGCCGAGGGTCCAAAACGAGAGGGGAATTGCGAGGTCCCAGCCGGCCCCGACTTCGTAGAACGTTCCAGCGGAGAGCGGTCGGTCAGGCCCATACTGCTCGTATGCCTCGAGATGCTGAAGCGCTCGCCGGAACTTTCGTCGCAGACGCGCCTCGGGTGTGGGCAACGTCCCTGCGACATGTCGCTGGAGGAAATAGTTGACGCGTTCTGCTCTCGGAACGACGCTCAAGCCCTTTTGGAACATGGCCTTTGCGACCCAGCGCATCGCGGCAGAGTAGACAACGTTAGGCTTCCGACCGCGATGGCCGACGACTGGCGGGTCACAATCGACTTCGACGACGAGTCCGACGGCACACAGCTCGCCGAATGGCTGGCTGCGGTCGATCTCGAGGGCGAGCAGCGAGCATCTCTCGGGGACCGCGTGGTTGTGAGCCGCGACGGCCCGCGCGTCTATCTCTATTCCGATTCCGAGGAGCCCGCGCGGGAGGTCTTGCGGACGGTATCCGCCCGGATCGAGCACGAAGGCCACGCGGCCGTGACCGCGCTCGAGCGCTGGCATCCCGTCGAGCAAGCCTGGAAGGACGGTTCGATCGCGCTTCCGGATACCGCCGCCGAGATCGCCGCGGAGCACGAGCGCTTCCAGGCGCGCGAGGCCGCCGAGTCGGCGGAGACCGGCGCCGCCCAGTGGGAGGTCCGCGTCGAGCTCAGGAGCCATGAGGACACCGAGGACCTGGCGGAACGGCTCGAATCGGAAGGGATTCCGGTCGTACGCCGGTACACGTTTCTCCTCGCCGGGGCAGCGAACGAGGACGACGCCAGGGCGCTCGCCGAGCGTCTTCGGGGCGAAGTTCCCGAGGGCGCGAAGGTCGAGGTCGAGCCGGGCGGCGGGATGGTCTGGGAGGTCGCGCCCAGGAAT
>DATEOR010000067.1:0-14309 GCA_035273885.1 Gaiellaceae bacterium | reverse complement strand
CGGCGACCTCCTCCGGCGTGAAGCGCGGCGGGTCGGTCTCGAGGACGCTCTCAGGACGGGTCGCGACCACGCTCTGATCCTATGTCGAGCCGCAGCACGAGCTCCTCGATCTCGCTGGAACGTGCTTCAGCGAAGCCTCGTTCAGTCCCGATGACGCGAAAGCCGCACTTCTCGAGCACGCGTCGCGACGCGACGTTGTCGGAGGCGATGCGTGCGTGGAGCGGGCGCGACGGATCAACGGTCAAGAACGCGTCGAGGGCGCAGGTCGCGATCCCCTTGCCCCAGTACGAGCGGCCGATCCAGTATGTGACCTCGCGCTCGCCGGCCTTGCCCCACGAGCCGATCGTTCCAGCGACCTCGCCGTCCACCACGATGGCTCTGTTGATGATCAGCTCGCCGGCTCGCAACCTCGTCCAGCGGCGCTCGAATGCGTCCCAGTCCATGTGATCGGGCGCGGTGAAGGCAGCCATCCGTGCGGCACCGGGATCCGCCCACTGGTCGAACAGGATCGCCAGATCCTCGTCCCGCACCTCGCGCAAGGCGCATTCCATGGGACGAATCCTGGCCGATAGCATGCGGCCGTGCGTGAATTGGGGACGGGCCTGTGGCACTGGGAGGCACCGCATCCGGACTGGCCGGGGCCTGAGAACGAGGCGCTTCGCCAGCGCCTTGCCGGGATACCTGAGACGCCGAGTCGGGCCGGAGTGGTCTCGTCCTACGCGATCGACAACGGCGACCGGCTACTACTGTTCGACCCGCTGGCCGTGCCGAGAGAGATCGTCGAGCTTGCCGCCGATCGCCTGCCGACGATCGTGCTGACAAGCCCGTGGCACGAGCGCGACACCCGCAGCCTGGCGGAGCAGCTCGGCGCGCCGGTATTCGTGCCTCCGCCCGAGGAAGGCAGTCCGGATGTGGCCTGGCTCCTGGCCGGGGACGCCATCGAGGGGCACTTCTTCTCGGCGGGCGATCGGCTGCCCGTCGGGGTCGAGGCGTTCCCCGGAAGGGAGCCGAACGACGTCGTCCTCTGGGTCGAGAGCCACCAAGCGGTTATCCCGGGCGACACGCTCGTCGACTTCGGCCAGGGCCTCGAGATTCCGCCCGAGTGGCTGCCTGACGACCTGACCCCCGAGCAGGTCGCGGAGGGGTTGCGCCCGCTGCTCGAACGGTCGGTCGAGCATGTGCTCGCCACGCACGGGGGGCCCGGCGATCGGGCCGCCCTCGAGCGCGCGCTCTCCTGAGCAGGCCACAGAGTTTTTTCGTCGCGACCATCAGCGCTCGGCCGGCTCCGGCACGTCCTCGAGGACGTCTTCGATCATCTCTTCGAGCTCGAAGCTTCCGTGCTCCTCGGCGATGTGCCGCTGGGCGCCCTCGACCGCCGACGGCACGTCAGGGGCAAGGAGCTCGTACGAGCAGCCGGCCTCCACGCATGTCCACCGCTTCATCGTTCTGCCTCTAGCCGGCTTCCACCCCGACCACGAAGTCGATCGACGGGTCGAGGATCTGCTCGATGAGGGTCTCGTCGGGAGTGACCCCCATCTCCCGGCAGCGGTTCCGGTAGTGGCGAACCTTCATCACCTGGTACTTGTTCAGGTCGAGGCCCGGCACCGCCTTCTGGTACTCGACCAGGCCGACGATGTTCCCGCGGTAGGCGTCGAAAACGCGGTGAACCTCCTCCTCGTACGACGGGTCCCTTTCGATCAGGAGCTTGCACGCATGCGTCCCGAAGGTGATGTGCCGGCCCTCGTCCATGAGGATGAGCCGGAAGCCCTGGCGCAGGGTCGGGAAGGCATTCCAGCTCTCGGTCGTGTCGATGACGATCTCGTACGAGGGCATCGTGAGGACGCCTTCCACGAAGGCGTTGTAGGCCGCCGAGAACGCGACGAAGGCACGCTCGATCTCGGCCTCCTCCCCATCCAGGGTTGCCTCGAGCAGCCTGCGGCCGTAGTAGGGCAGGGCCTCGTGCAGGACGTCGCGCACCTCGAAGCGCCCGCTCGGGTCGATCGTCTTGCCCCTGACGAGGAAGTGCTGGGCCACCTCCTCCGGCTCGAGGACGCCAACGACCTGGTCGTGCCAGCGCATGAAGAACTCGGCGTGCTTCGCCTCCTCCATGAGGAACGTCGAGAGGTACGTGGTCCAGTCGAACCGGTTGAGCGCGTGGGCGGCCGCGAGCATGGGGACGAGCTCGTTCGTGACGTTCTGCTCGCCGGCGAGGAAGCGGACGGTGACCCCGAGCAGACCGCGCTTCTGCTCGTCGTCGATCCTCTCCCAATCCTCGGCGTCCTGCGTGAAGTCAAGATCCTCGACGCGCCAGAACTTCCGGATCGCCTTCTCGTACTTCCGGTAGACCGGCCCCTCGATCATTTCTCGTGTGAAGTGAAACTTTCCGACCACGCTCGGATCGAGGTGCTGATGATCAATAGTTGCCATCTCTAACTATCCGCCTCCCCTACGCGACGCAGCCAAGTCTGCCACGTCATCGAACGCCGACGACGCCCGGCTGATAGACCCCGTCCGTGGGAAAGCCGGTCACGATGGGGCTGCTCTTCTATCCGCGCGGCGGGTCGGCGCAGGTCGCCCGCTATCTCGCCGCGGCCCTCGACCGCAAAGGCTGGCCCGTTCGGCTCTTCACAGGGTCGCTCGGCGAACCGGGTGCGGTCGCCAACGCAGCCACGTTCTTTGCCGGGCTCGACGTCGCGGCAGCCGACTTCACACCGGCGTTGGGGGCGTTCGAGCGGGGCGACGACCCGATGGCCGCCGAGATCCCACTGCATCCGTCGTTCGAGGATCGTGTGGGAGCGCCGGACCGGCTCTTCGCGTCGCTCGACGACCGAGAGGCCATGCGACAGGTCGCCGCCTGGCAGCGGCTCTTTGCCGAGGGCGCGGCCGCGGAGGCGGCGCTTGCACACCTGCATCACCTCACGCCGCAGCACGAGGCGTTTGCCCGCGTCGCACCGAACCTGCCCGTCGTCGCGCACCTGCACGGCACCGAGCTGAAGATGCTCGACGGCATTCGCCGCCGCCGGGAGCTCGCGGGTCGTCTCGGCACCGATCTCACGGGGATGGCCGTGGGCGCTGCGAGCAGTCCGTGCGAAGCGCCGCTCACCGACGCCGAAGGTGAGCTCTTTCAGAGAACGCGCTGGGAGTCATGGCGACACGGCGACGCCTGGGAGGCTCGCCTGCAGGCCAACGCGCGGCGCGCCACTCAGCTCGTCGCGATCTCGACCCACGATCGCGACGAGGCCGTCCGTCTGCTCGGTGTCGGCGCGTCACGAGTCGAGGTCATCCCCAATGGCGTCGACGTGGAACTCTTCGACCGCCATTCACTCGGCCCGGAAGAGCGACTGGCGCGCTGGCGTGCATGGCTCGTCGACGACCCCCGCGGATGGGACGCCTCGGGTGTGGCAGGCTCGGTTCGCTACGGAGCAGACGACCTGGCGATCTTCGCCGATCCGAGGACCGGCGAGGCCAACCCGGTGCTGCTGTACGTCGGGCGTTTCCTCGCCTTCAAGCGCGTGCCGCTGCTCGTGCGCGCCTACCAGCGGGCACGGTCGACCTTCGAGCGCCCGGCGCCGCTCGTCATCTGGGGCGGTCACCCGGGAGAATGGGAGGGAGAGCACCCTGTCGAGGTGGCGCGCTCCGGAGGGAGCGAGGGGATCTTCTTCACCGGCTGGCGGGGACACGACGAGTTGCCCGGAGGGCTGAACGCGGCCGACGTGCTCGTGGCGCCGTCGGTCGACGAGCCCTTCGGCCAGGTCTACCTCGAGGCGATGGCCTGCGGGTTGCCCGTGATCGCCACCCCCACCGGGGGGCCACTCTCCTTCGTGAACACCGCCCCAGGGCGTCCGAACGGTTGGCTCGTCGATCCCGACGACGAGGCCGCGCTCGCCGCCACTCTCATCGAGGCGGTCAACGAGCCGCTGGAGCGCCGCGCTCGGGGCGAGGCGGCCCACGAGCAGATCCGTGGTTCCTACGCCTGGGACACGATCGCGACCCGCGTCGCCTCTCTGTACGACGCCATGCTCGCCCGCCCGGCCGCAGGATAAACGGGCGCGCGAAGATACAGCCATGGCGCTGCTCGTCTGGGACGACGTCACGTGGCCGGCCTTCGTCGCCGGGCTCGAGAGCTTCCGTGACCACTTCCCCCGGGCGGCTCACGCGCCTGAGCCGCGGCCGGAGCGCGCTGCCGAGATCGTCGCCGTCCTGAACCGGTGGGCCTGCCGGCTCTCGACTGAGCGGGCGCCGGGCGCGCTCGAGGTGTGGCTTCGCGAGCACCCGCTGGGCGAGTTCGCGCCGCTGACGATTGCCGAACCAGGGTTGCCGACCGGCGAGCTCGGCGCTCTCCATGACGACCTCATCCACCACATGCAGGCGGATGGCGTGCGCAACATGGGCCCGGCGGCCGCCTCGAAGGCGCTCTACGTCCTGCAGCCGCGCCTCTTCGTCATGTGGGACAAGGAGATCAGCCGCTCCGCGCCCGAGGGCTACGGCTCCTATCTCTTGGAGATGAACAAGCTGGCCGTTCGCCTCAGCGAGGAGGCGCCCACGGACGACATCGAGGCGCACCTCCAGGAGCTCCTCGGCTACGAGACGCGGAAGACGCTCGCGAAGTACCTCGACGAGTACAACTGGTTCGAGGCAGTCGGGCGCGAGCAGCTCACTGCCCTTGCCCGGTCAAAGCGGAAGCAGGATACTCGTGGCTCCTGACACGAAGGAGGACGTCGGGAATGGCGAAGTCGAACAAGGTCAAGAGCGCGGCGCTGGCGGGACTCTTCGCGATGGTGCTGTTCGTGCACGCCCCCACTTCCGCTGCCTCGACCGCGATCGTCGCCCCGAGTAGCGCCCTGGGAGGTATCGACGCGGTTCACTACGTGGCTGATTCAGGCGAGACGAACGACGTGGCGATCACCGTGTCGGGCTTCGACTTCACAATCGTGGATCCCGGCGCCACGATCAGCGTCGGCCCGGGATGCGCCTCGGTGAGCGCGAGCGAAGTGACGTGCTCCTTGGACTTCGAGGTCCATGTCGAGGTTCGGCTGGGGGATGGCAACGATGCACTCTCGCTCGCCGGTGACATCGAGGAGGGCTCCGGCGCCTACTTCGGAGCCGGCGGAAACGACACGATCCTCGGCTTCGGAGGCCCCTTCAGTTTCGAGCATCTCCGGGGCGGGCCGGGAAACGACGTCCTGCGCGGGAGAGGCGGCGGAGACACGCTCGACGGCGGTTCGGGAGCCGACCTCATGAGCGGCGGAACCTCAACATCGTGCGAATTCCTTGGCTGCTTTCCTCCCGACGACACGGTCACGTATGCGAATCGAAGCGACCCCGTGTTTGCCGACGCGGACGGAGTCGCCGACGACGGGGAAGTCTCCGAGGGCGACCTCATCAAACGCGACGTGGAAGTGATTCGCGGGGGAAGCGGTGATGACGTGCTCGGCGGAGAGACGATCAATGTCCGCACGTTCACCGGGGGCGGGAAGTTCAGGTACGGGATGGAGCTCTGGGGTAACCGCGGCGACGATGTGCTGCGCGGCTGGCGCAGCAGCGACTATCTTCTCGGCGGCAAGGGGAACGACGTCCTCCGCGGCGACGGCAGCAACGATGGGTTGGCGGGCGGCCGCGGGAACGATCAGCTCGTCGGTGGCCACGGCCGTGATCACCTAAGCGGCGGATGGGGTAGAGATCGCCTTTTCGCGCGTGATGGGAAACCGGATCGAGTCGGCGGTGGCCGGGGACGTGACGAAGCCAGCATCGACCGCGGGCTCGATCGACTTCGGCGCGTCGAAGAGCTCTTCTGACTCGGCCGTGTGCTCCAGGATGATGTTGCCGCGCTGATCCTGCGGAAGCACAAACGGCCGGCCCCAGGCGATCCCCGGGGCCGGCCGTGAGCGAACGTTCCTAGCCGCCAGAGCGGGCCGGGTTGCAGGCGGTGCCGGGAACTCCGCCGAGCGGTCCGGCGACTCTGATCACCTGACCCCATGACTGGGTCCGGGTGAAGCCGTCCGCATCCGGAACCGGGTTTCCGAGGACGTAGTTGTCGTTCACTCCCGAGTACGCACAGTCGGACTTGCCCATCAGGGGCGCTTCTTCCGAGCCGGCAATCCACTTGCCGTTCCCGGTGATCTCACCCGCGAATGCCGATCCCACGCTGACCGTTGCCAGCGCGGTCGTCGCAAGCACGGCGACGCCGATCTTCTTCAGCCGCAGCATGTGTTCTCCCTCTCCTTCCTTCGATTGTCCCGAAGGAGCGATGCTACTCCTACCGGCGCCTTCGCGCAGCCCCTACGGCGCCCCTCCTACTCGGAGCCGTAGAGGTCGATCCCATGCGGCTCCTGGATGATGTTGCCGCCGTCCACGACGAACGGCTGGCCGGTGACGTAGCTCGCACCCTCGGAGGCGAGGAAGGCGACGAGCGCGGCCACCTCGTCGGGAGTTCCAGGACGGCCGATCGGCGTGTGCTTGGCGGCCTCGAACTCGTCCGGCTCGGACGAGGCCGTCCCGATCCAGCCGGGCGAGACCGAGTTGCACGTGATCCCGTCGCGGCCGTGCTCGACGGCGATCGTCCGCATCAGCCCGTCCATTGCTCCCTTCGCGGCCGCGTAGGCTCCGCTCCCGGGCGCCGTCACGAACGGGCCCGTCACGGACGAGACCATGACGATGCGGCCGTAGCCGCGCTCCTTCATCCCGGGCAGGACGGCCTGCGTCGTGTGGAACGCGGTCATGTAGGTCGTGTCGAGCTGGCGGCGCATGACGTCCGGCTCCATCTCGTTGATGCGCGGAAACGGCATGTGGACTCCGGTCTGGGCGAGGCCCGCCGAGTTGACGAGGATGTCGAGCACTCCCGCCGCTTCGACGAGCGCGAAGGCCTGCTCGCGGTCGGTGAGGTCGGCGACGTGCGCGGACACGTCACCACCGATCTCGGCAGCACGCTCCTCGATGCGCTCGGTTGTGGAGGTGATCGCGACCCGCGCGCCGAGCTGCGCCAGCAGGCGCGCGCACGCGAAGCCGATTCCCTCTGCGCTCCCGCAGCCGGTCACGAGGGCCGCGCGACCCGTGAAGTCGAAAGGATTCAAGCTCACCGAGGCGACCCTAACCGGGTTATCATGGTCGCGCCGTGGGTCTCTTCCGCAGAAGGACCGGGCTCGAAGAGGTGCTGAGGGGACACCTCGAGAGGCTAGGAGTCTCTCCCTTTTGGTTGCGCTCGGCGCTCGACGCGATCCGCCACTGCGAGCAGGGCGACCTCTTCCAGCCGGTCTTCAGCGTGGCAGGCCCAGCACCCGCGCGCTCGGTCGTCGCCCTGATGAGGCTCGAGCCCTTCGTGCGCCGTGAGATCGACTGGACGATCTCGCCAAGTGAGTCGCCGTTCTGGGTCGGGGCTCTCGGCGATCCTCAGGACGAGGAGTTCGACGCGACGGCGAGCCGGTTCCTCGACCTTTATTGGTCCGACCGCAATCCGAGTGTCAGGCGGGATCTGGAAACGGCCTTTCGCGACATGGATGCACCCCGGAGCCTCCTGCCCCTCGGCTCGGCCGGCTTCGTCTGGCGAGCAGCGGAGAGCGCCGTTGGCACGACCGGCCTCGACCGGCGCGCCGCCCTCGACAAGGAAGTCGCGGCAGTCGTCGCTTCGTTCCCGAAAGGAGAATCCGCGGAGCGCGTGCTCGGCTGGGCCGAGTCGGAGTGCGTCAACCGCAGCCTGCTCTTCGGATCGGCCTCCCCGGGCGGCTGGGCGTCCGGGGGTGAATTCCTGCGACGAGGATTCCGCTTCGCCGCGCGTCAGGTTCTCCCGCAAGACCTCGCTTCGCCGCTCAAAGACCGGTGGTATGCGTTCACGTTCGGGGTCGCCCTCTACGATGCCGACCTCTGCCTGGCGACACGCCCCGATGTCATGCCGGCCGGCTCATCTCGAGAAACTCCCACTCGCCCCCGTTCGTCGAGTGCAAGTAGATCCGCTTCCGCGTGAAGCCCGCCCGCTCGTAGACCTTGATCGCGCGCTCGTTGAATGTCGCCACGGCGAGTGTGAACCGCTGCGGCGCGAAGCGCGTCCGCCCGAAGTCCAGGCCCGCGGCGAGGAAGGCGGCGCCTAGCCCTCGCCCTGTGAGGTCAGGCCTGAGGCCGAGGCCGATCTCGACGGTGTCCCCCTTGGGCTTGAGGGAGAAGTGCCCGACGAGCTCGTCCTCCTCGTCACGGACGGCCCAGTAGGCTTCGCCCCGGAGCGCCGGATCGAGGAGCTCGCGCAGATCGTCCGCGTCGGCCGTCCAGTCGTAGAAGGAGTAGGGCTCGGGGTAGTGCCACTCGGCGATCTCCTCGGCCTCCTCCTGGCTCAGTTGCGAGAACGTGAAAGGGCTCCGCGCAGCCATCAGATCGAGGCCAGCCCCGGCCGGAAGCGTCCGAGCCGCGCCGCGACGACCGCGTCGGCTGCCTCGAGGCTCGCGGGATGCCCGGTGACCGCGGAGACGAACTCGTCGCGCTCGAGCGCGAGGAGCGCGGCGTCGGTTTTCGCGGTCACGGTCGCCGTGCGGGGAACGTCCCGCAGAAGCGCGATCTCGCCGAAGTAGTCTCCCGGCCCGAGGGCGGACACGACCTGGCCATCCGAGCTCACCTCGAGCTCACCCCCGTCGACGAGATAGAACCGGTCGCCGACGTCGCCTTGCCGGGTGATCTCCGACCCGGCCGCGGCCGGCACGCGCACGAGGTTCGTGGCCAGATGCTCGAGCGTCGCGGGCGGAAGCGGCGCGAAGAGCGGGAGACTCCGCAGGCGCTCGAGCTCGTGCCGGGGCACGACCGCCCGTTCGTCGATCGTCCGCAATCGCGGCCACGAGGCCAGCGCGAGCGCCGGCAGTAGGAGCCCCGTGGCGACGAGCGCCCAGCGAACCCCGAACAGCGAGACGAGCAGCGGCGCGATGATCGCGCCGAGGCCGAGCGTGCCGACCACGAGGCTCTCGAGCACGCCGAAAACACGCCCGAGCACCTCGGGCGGCGCCGTCCGCTGGAGCAGCGTGAGCCCGGAGACGTCGACGAGCGTGTTCCCGATTCCGAGCAGGCCCAGGAAGAGAACCGCCGCGCCCGTGGTAGGCCACGCTCCGAAGAGGACGAGCGGGAGTCCCCAGAGCACGAGCCCGAAGGCAAACGCCGTCCCGAGCCCGCGCATGCCCACGAGCCCGAGGGCGACACCCGCTCCGATCAGCCCTCCGATGCCGACGGCCGAGTTGAGGAGCCCCGGCCCCGAGCGCCCGAGATCGAGCAGCTCGAGGGCGGCGACGATGACGAGCACGTTGAGGGCGCCCGCCACGAGCGTCTGCGCCGAATAGAGGCCGACGACCAGACGGAGGCTCGGGTGGGCGAAGATCGCCCGAAAGCCGGCGAGCGCCTCGCGGTGCAAAGCCTCCTCGACCACGTCCTCGCGAGCCGGAGGGCTCGCCGGGATGCGTGCGACGTTCAGCGCGGACCAGACGAAGGCGCCCGCCGTGGCGGCGAAGACGACCCCCGGCGACGTGACTGCAAGCAAGAGCCCTCCGATCGCAGGGCCCAGGAAGCTCCCCACGCTCTCGATCGTGCTCGAGGCGACGTTCGCCGCCGTCAGCTCCCGTGGGTCACGCGCCAGCGTCGGGATCAGGGCTGCCTGAGCCGGTTGAAAGGCCGTCGAGACAACCGCGACCAGGGCGGCAAGGGCGTAGACGGCCGGCGCGGGTCCGTCGGCGAGCGCCACGGCGGCGGCGCCGGCAAGCGCGACCGCCCGGATCGCATCCGCTGCGAGCATCACGCGCTGGCGGGGATAGCGGTCGGCCAGAACGGCAGCGAAGGGTGCCACGGCCGCCGACGGGAGGAAGCGCAGTAGCGCGACGAGCCCGACCGCGGTGGCTCCTCCGGCCTCGTACGCGAAGACTGCGAGCGCGATCGCGTACGCCCAGTCGCCCGTGACCGACCCGATCCACGCGAACTGGAGCCGCCGCAGTCCCGGATTCCCGAACACGTCCCCAATGGCACGCAGGGATTCCCGCAGCTGGTCGGCCAGGCCGCTCATGACCTCGCCGTAAACCGGCTATTCCACAGGAATGGAAAGCGTGGGAAGATACTGGCCGTCACGCGCGTCTGGTCTGAAGGGTTCTCACTCGTCGACGAAAGGAGAAACCGTGGAGGAAGAGCGCGAAAGGAACAAGGGCGCTCAGGACGAGCAGGACGTCGAGGCCCATCGCAACAAGGCCATGAACGACGAGTCGGATGACTCGACCGAGCCGGGGCGGCGGGAGAACGAAGAGCCCGACGTCGAGGCCCATCGCTTCAAGGCGTAGGCCCGTGGGAGCCGGGCGGCCTGGCCGCCCGGCTCTCCTCACCTAGGAGCCTGTCGAGCGACGCGAGCAGCTCGATTCCGGCTGCGCGCCGCTCGTCTTCGAGCCGGTCGACAGCCGCGGCGAGACTCGCCAGGGTCTCGAGCTCCTTGCCCGAACCCTGGAGCACAGCGCGGGCGCGGCGTGCGGACTGCAACAGGTCGAGCGCGATCGCGGCCTGGCCTGCGAAGAGCCCGAGCAGCTCCACCTCCTCGAGGGCTGCCCCCGGCCGCCCGGGCCTGTCGAGCACCTCCAGGACTCCGAGCGCGCGCTCCTCGTGCAGAAGCGGGACCGCCATGATCCCCTTCGGCACGTATCCCGTGGACTCGGCCGCGTCCTTCGCGAAGCGCGGATCCGCGCCGACGTCCTCGAGCACGAGGGGCTGGCGGGTCACGAGCACCCAGCCCGCGATGCCGGTGCTCGATGGAAACCGCGTCCCGACGAGGCTCTCCGAGCCTTCCCCCGAGATCGCCTCGAAGACGAGCTCGTCCGTCTCCTCGTCCAGGAGGAAGATCGAGGCCGCCCGCGCATGGAAGATCGCCTGGGCGACCTCCACGATCGAGCGCAAGAGCTCCTGATGGCCCTCCTCGGATCCGAAAACGCCGGCCGCCACCGCGGCGCGCAGATCGTCTCGGGTCATCGCGATCCGATCACGTTCGTCGCCGTGAGGTAGAGGAGGCTCTTGAGCTGGAACGGCGTCAGCTCCGGGTGCTCGCCGAGGACGAGGGCGCAGATCGCGGTCATGTGCGGCGTCGCGAAGCTGTTACCCGTGACGCGCAGCGTCGAGCCCTCCATCCAGGCAACGTCGATGTCCACCCCGCGGGCGAAGAACTCGACGGGCGGCTCGGGGTTGTAGAAGAAGTCGAGCGGCTCGGGGCGGTCATGGCTCCCCACCGAGAGGACGGAGGCGAACCGCCACGGATAGCTCTCGACAGGCAGGTTGTGGGCCGAGGCGACGAGCATCGTCCTTTGGAAGTAGGCCAGGTCGGCGAGCTCGTGGAGGCTTGCGGCGAGCTCGCGCTTCGTCGTCGAGAGGCTCATGTTGACGACGTCGTACCCGTTCTCGAGCGCGTGGCGCAAGCCGGCGACGAGCACCGGGCCGCTCCCCGTGTAGCCCGCGCCGAGAACCCGCACGCTGTAGAGCTCGCACTCCGGGGCGAGAGCCCTGACGATGCCGGCGCAGGCGGTTCCGTGGCCGCAGAGGTCGCCCTCTTCGTCCGGCTCGATCGTGATCTCGCCATCGTCGCCGCGAACAACCGCGACCGCGCCCGAGAGCGGGCCCACGGAGGGGTGGTCGGGCTCGATGCCGCTGTCGAGGATGCACACGCGCACCCCGCGCCCGCCGGAGCTCCCCCACGCCCAGTCGCGTGTCACCTCGGCCGGCCACTGAACCGCGAGCTCGATCGCCTTTTCGGCACCCGCCGGCAGGCTCCAGGCAGGAAGCGGCTCGGTTCTCTCCGCTGCGCTCACGCGAGCGGGACGATGTCGAAGGCCTCGACGTCGATCAGGCCGCGGTCGGTGATCTTCAGCTTCGGGATTACAGAGAGCGCGAGGAAGCTGAGCGTCTGGAAGGGCGCGGGGAACTCGCAGCCGAGCTCGCGCACGGCGGCGAGACAGGCGTCGGAGAGCTCGACGACCTTCTCGAAGGGCGCGTCCGAGAGGATCCCGGCGATCGGAAGCGGCAGCTCGGCCTGGACGCCGCGGTCGGCGATCACGACCAGCCCTCCCCCGGTCTCGGAGAGCCGTCCCACCGCACGCGCCATGTCGCCGTCGTCGACGCCGACCACGACGATGTTGTGCGCATCGTGGGCGAGCGAGGTCGCGATGGCGCCGCGCTTGAGGCCGAAGCCCTTGACGAAGCCGAGGCCGATGCGGCCGGTGCCCAGATGCCGCTCGACCACGGCGATCTTGAGGATGTCGCGCTCGGGATCGGCAACCGCGAAGCCCTTATCGGCCTTCGGCTCCTCGTGCAGCTCGTCCGTCACGATCTGGCCCTCGATGAGGCCGATCACGCGCGCCTCGCCTCCCTCCCACGGAATCGCGAAGTCGTTCGAGGCGGTCGGCGCCACGCGCACGGTGTTCCGCACCCACTCCGGCACCGCGGGGCTGGGATAGTCCTCCACGGGCGCGCCGCGCTTGAGCACGACGTCCGGCTCGAAGCTCTCCAGGTCGGGGAGCAGGAGCAGGTCGGCGACGTAGCCGGGCGCGACGGCGCCGAACTCGCGCAGGCCGTGCCAGAGAGCCGGGTTCAGCGTCGCCATCATGAGCGCGTCCTCCGGCGAGACGCCGAGCTCGACCGCGCGCCGGACGACGTGGTTCATGTGCCCGACCTCGGAGATGTGCTCGGGCTCGCGGTCGTCGGTGCAGAGCGCAAGGCGATGCGGCCCGAACTCGGCGACGAGCGGCGCGAGTGCCTCGAGGTTCCGCGCGGCAGTCGCCTCCCGGATAAGCACCCACATCCCGGCGCGCAGGCGCTGGCGCCCTTCCTCGGCCGTGTACGCCTCGTGGTCGGAGCGAATCCCCGCGGCGGCGTAGGCCTGCAGGCCGGGCCCGAGGAGGCCGGGCGCGTGCCCGTCCACGTGCGACGACTCGAGCCCGAGCTTGTCGAGCTCGTGCGGGTCGCCGGAGACGACGCCGGGGTAGTTCATCATCTCGGCGAGCCCGATCACGCGCCGGCGGCGAAGAAGACCCTGCAGGTCGCCGAGCGTGAAGGCGCGCCTGGGCGACTCGAACTTCGACGCGGGCACGCACGACGACGCCATGAAGAAAATGTCGAGCGGCACCTCGTCGGCCACGTCGGCGAGCCAGTGGATCCCGTCCGTGCCGAGGACGTTCGCGATCTCGTGCGGGTCGGCGACGACCGTCGTCGTCCCCATCGGCAGGACGAGGCGCGCGAACTCGTGCACGAGGAGCTTCACCGTCTCCAGATGCATGTGCGCGTCGATGAGGCCGGGGACGACGTACTTGCCGCGCGCGTGCACGACCTCCTTGCCTGCGTACTCGCCGAGCCCCGCGACGTAGCCGTCGCAGATCGCGATCTCGGTCTCGAGCCACTCGCGCGTGAAGACGGAGAACACCTTCCCGCCCTCGATGACGACGTCCGCGATCTCGTCACCGCGCGCGACGGCGAGGCGCCTGGCCAGATCCGGCATGAAGCGACTTTACTAGGACGCGGCTAGTAGCCGAAGACGAGCCAGCGGATGACGTACGCGATCGGCATGAGCATGCCGAGGGCGAAGAAAAGCGCGGTGAAGAAGGCCGTCGCGTAGATGAAGTTGCGCGTCCCCGGATCGACCGGCATCAGCGGACGATCCTGTAGGCGACAGCCGGGTCGCAGCCGTTCTCGATGAGCTCGCGGGTAGCGGTCAGGTCGGCTCCGGAGACGGCCAGGGTGCGCGCATCCGAGTTCGAGAAGCCGAGCCGGTAGAACTGCTCGCGCCGCCACTGGCGCACGCGCACCTTCTCGTCCCGGATCCGGTGAGGCGTCCCGGCAGCCTTCTGCCCCCTCATAGCGGGGAATATGTCACTTTCGTGAGCCCGCATCCAACCCGTAACGGCCAAGACTCCCCTCGCCGAAGGTCGAGGACCCCGGACCTGGACAATGTCGCGATCGCGGAGCGGTTGGACGCGTTCGCCGCGCTCCTCGATCTGGCCGGCTCGTCGTACTACACGGCGCGGGCGTATCGGCGTGCCGCTGAGCTGGTGCGGGGCCTGGGGAGTCCTGTCGCCGAATTGGTGCGAAGTGGGCGCGTTCGGGAGCTGCGCGGGATCGGGCCGGGGATCGAAGCGCGGCTCCGAGAGCTCGTCGAAACGGGGCGGATCGAGGAGCTCGACGAGTTGGAGAAGGAGGTGCGGCCCGAGCTCGTCGGCTTCGGACGGCTGCTGGGCCTGTCGCCGAAGCGGTCGGTCGAGATCGGCGAGGCGTTGGGGATTTCGACAGCAGCGGAGTTCCGGGAGGCGATCGAGAGCGGCCGGCTGACCTCTGTG
>DATEOR010000066.1:0-6523 GCA_035273885.1 Gaiellaceae bacterium | reverse complement strand
GACCCAACCGAGCAGGTCGACGTTCGGCTCGCCGGCACGTACCGGGTCGACGACCCACGCGACCCGTTCTGGTGGGGTCATCGCCTCGAGACCGGGGGCGAGCGGACGATCGATTTCACGACCTACGGCCCCTTCGTCGTCGCCGAGGACGTCTTCTCGTCCGTGGCCGGGTCCGAGGCGAACCTCGCGTGGCGGGCGGCTCTCCGCCCGAGCAGCATCACCGTCGCCGCGCTGCCCGGCCTTCGCGAGGACGTCTCCACGCTCCAACGGCGCCTGAACGAGGGCGCCTCGCGGGAGGTCTCGGTCGACACCGGTCTCGTCGCCGTACTCGACCGCACCGACCACCTGCTCACCGTCACGCGCTCCGGCGTGCTCATCCCCTCCGTTCAGCTCGCCATTCTCGCCGGGGCCGCGCTCCTCTTTCTTGCCGGGCTCCTGTCCGAACGACGCGGGCTCGAGTCGGCGATCATGCGCTCTCGCGGGGCGGGCGGAGAGGGCGTCGCCGCGCTCGCGGTGATGGAGGGGGCGCTCCTCGCCGTCCCGGCCGCGATCCTCGCTCCCTGGCTCGCGGTCCTGGGCTTGCAGGCTTTGAACCACGTGGGCCCGCTGGCGCAGATCGGGTTGCGCCTCGACCCCCGCGTGACGCCGACGTCGTACGTCCTCGCCGCCCTTGCAGCCGTGCTCTGCGTTGTGGCGCTGGCCATCCCCGCACTCCGTTCCGGGGCAGTGACCTCCACGGTGGCCGGACGCGGGCGACCTCGGCCGAAGAGCTTCGTCCAGCGCGCGGGCCTCGACCTGATCCTCGTCGTCCTCGCCGTGGTCGCGTACTGGCAGCTCCGCCGCTACGGCGGGCCCGTCGTGGAGAGCGTGCAGGGGAAGCTCGGCATCGACCCTCTGCTCATCGCGGCCCCGGCACTCGGGCTTCTCGCCGGTGCGGTTCTCGCGCTGCGCGTTGTTCCGGCGGCGGCCTCGCTGGTCGAGCGGGTGGCCAGCTCGGCCAGAGGGATGGTGGCCGCTCTCGGCACGCGCGAGCTGGCGCGCCGGCCGCAGCGGTACGCGCGCTCGGCGCTCCTCCTCACGCTTGCCCTGGCCATCGGCCTGTTCGCGTCCGCCTACAGCCGCACATGGCTCGCGTCGCAGCGCGACCAGGCCGACTACGCAGCCGCTGCCGACGTGCGCGTGGAACCGAGCGAGCGCTCCGGGTCGATCTCGGCGCTCCAGCTTCCTGGCGCCTACGCCACTCTGGAGGGCGTGCGATCGGCGCTCCCGGTCTACCGCGACCAGCTCAACCTCTCGGACTCGTCCGGCCCGGCCACGCTGCTCGGGATCGATGCGGAGCGCACAGCCGGCGCGGTCAGTTTCCGGGGAGACCTTGCACGTCGGCCGCTCCCGGAGCTGCTGGCGCCGCTCAGCGCGAGCCGGCCGCGTCTCGCCGAGGTTCCGCTTCCCGGAGAACCCACGAAGCTTGCACTCGACGTCGACGTCGAGGTCGCGCGCGCGCCGGGGGACCGCGCCTTCTTCGGAACCGGGGCGCGGCCGTCTCTCTCGGTGGTCCTCAGAGACGCGGGCGGCCTCCTGTACCGGCTGCCCACGACCGGCTTCGGCGTCTCGGGCGCGAGGAAGCGCATCGTCTACGACCTTTCCGGGCCGCGCGGGGAAGGGCCGCGCTACCCGCTCTCCCTGGTCGGGGTGGAGACCGGCATCATCCCTTCGTTCCGCGTCGACAGGCCGGTGTCGGTCGACGTCCACTCGGTCGAGACGGGGGACGAGTCCGGCACCTTCACGCAGGTCGACCCTCCGGACGAGTCCTGGCAGGTGAGCGCGAGTCAGATCCAGGACGCCGATCAGCCGCCGCGCGTGGTGCGCGTGAGCTCCGACGGGTTCCTTTCCCTGGACGTCCTGTCCGGCTCGGTGTCGACGTTCCCCAGCCGGGGCTCGGTCACGTTCACCGCCACCCCCGGGAGAAACGCGCCGGTGCAGGCGATCCCCGCGATCGCGACGAGCCGGTTCCTCGCCGACACCGGGACCGAGGTCGGCGGCCGCGTTCCGCTCGGGCCCGAGGGGCCGGCGCTCGCCCTCAGCGGGGCGGCCAAGGGCTTCCCCACGTTGCCGGGGTCGATGGGCGGGGTGGTCGTCGATCTGCCGACGTACGCGGCCGCCAAATGGCTGACCGATGGGACGGTGCTCGAGGCGACGGAGTGGTGGCTCGACGTGAACGGTCCTGCGGCGCCGGTTGCCGCGCGACTCGCCACGCCGCCCTACTCCAGCGACGTCGTGGTCGACCGCGCGGCGCGGGCACGCGCCCTCTCGACGGATCCGGTCGCGCTCGGTATCAGCGGCGCCCTCTACATCGGCTTCGCCGCGGCGGCGATCTTCGCCGTGATCGGGTTCGCGGTCAGCGCCGCGATCTCAGCGGCCGAACGAAAGACGGAGTTCGCCGTCCTGCGCTCCGTGGGCCTTTCCAGGGGCCAACTCTCGGGTGCGCTGGCTCTCGAAGGCGGGCTGACCGCGTGCCTGGCGCTCGCAGCGGGCACCGCGCTCGGGATCCTCCTCGCCTGGTTCGTGCTGCCCTACGTCTCTCTGAGTGGCGAGGGCGCACGGCCGTTCCCCGACGTGATCGTCCACTTCCCCTGGCGAACCGCCCTCCTGCTCGAAGGAGCGCTCCTTCTCGCGCTCGCCGTGGTCGTCGCCGTTGAGATTCGCATCCTCGCGCGCGTACGGCTCGCCCCGGCCCTGCGCGCAGGAGAGGATCGATGAGCAGGCTCCGCTCCTTTCTGACCCCGGTTGTCCTCGCGGCCAGGCGGATCCGCTCCGACCTGCCGCTGACGGGTGCGGTGTTCGGCGTCGTCCTGGTCACGAGCTTCGTGTTCGCGGCCGCGCCGCGCTACTTCGAGTCGACCGCGGACGACGGGCTGCAGTTCGCCGTCTCGAAGGCGAGCCCGTTCGAGCGCAACGTCGAGATAACGCAGGCCGGTCGCATCGAGCCGGCGGGCTCCGATCCCATTTCGGCCGTCGACGCCGCGGGCACCAGGCTCGCGCAGCGCTTCCCCGAGTCCGTGCAGGACGTGGTCGGTAGCCACCGAGATGCCGTCGAGACGACGCGCTACACGGCAGTCGACGCTCCGGGTGTTCCCGGGCCTGCAGGGACGACGCGGCTGATGACTCTCGAATACGTACAGGGGGCCGCCGATCGCGTCCGCCTGGTCGCGGGCCGATTGCCCGAGGAGCGAGACGAGATCGTGCCGCTGCCGTTCCGGCTCGGGCAGCCGAAGGCGCGTCTCGTCGAGGTGGCCATCCCTCTCGCCGGCGCGAACCAGCTCTCGCTCCAGGTCGGCGACGTTCTCTACCTCGAGCCCGACTTCGAGGACGTCCTGGTCGGACCGGTCCCGCTCAGCGAACGGCGGATGATCGCTGCCGAAGTGACCGGGATCTTCGCGCCCAAGACGGCTGCCGACCGGGCCTGGCTCGAGGACGCGCGCCTCGGCGCGCCCGTCACCCGCGACACGGACCAGCGCCGCTACGTCTACGGCTTCGGACTCTTCGCACCCTCGGCGTACGCGCAGATCGCCGACGCCACCGCCCCGCTTCCCATGAGGTACTCCTGGCGCTACGACGTCGACCCGAGCGGTTTCGATGCGGGCACGATCGACCGGCTCGACTCGGATGTGCGCGAGCTGGACGCGAGCTTCGGGGAATCCACGTTCGGCCAGCGCCTGGGTACGGGAGTACGTACCGGCCTGTCCGAGGTGCTGACGGGATATCGAGGCGACCGCGACGCGGCCGCCGCCGTGATCGCGATCGGCGCGGTCGGGCTTTTGGCACTCGCACTGGCGGTTGTGGCCCTGCTCGGCGGGCTTGCGGCGAACCGGCGCGGGGAGAACATCGCGCTGGTTCGCTCGCGCGGCGGCGCCACGTGGCAGGTCCTCGGGGCCGAGGCGGTGGAGGGGATCGCGGTCGCGCTCCCCGGGGGCGTGCTCGGCTTCCTGCTGGCCGTTCTCGTCGTCGACGGCCGCAGCATCCAGACCCCGCTTCTGCTCGTGCTCGGGATCGTGCTGGCGACCGGAGCCCTTCTGGCCGCCGCGGCCTCGCCAGCGGCTAGGAGCGGCCTCGCCGCACGCGCACGCGAGGAAGTCGCCGTCACCGCGCTGTCTCCCCGCAGGCTCGCAATCGAGGCGGCCGTCGTCGGCTCGTCGCTCGTCGGCATCTATCTCCTTCGGAGGAGAGGCCTCGCGGATGCCAACGGGTTCGACCCCTACCTCGCGGCGGTGCCGCTCCTGCTCGGCCTCGCTGCCGGGATCGTCGCCGTCCGTGTTTATCCGCTGCCGGTGCGCTTTCTCGCGGCTGCGGCTGCTCGGCGGCGCGACCTCGTCCCAGCGCTGGCTCTTCGCCGCGTCGCGCGCCAGCCGGGAGTCACCGCGGCTCCGCTGCTCGTCCTCCTGCTGGGCGTCTCGGTCTCGGTCTTCGCGGGAGTCATGGCCGCGACGCTGAGCCGGGCGCAGGAGGGTGCAGGCTCGGCCTCGCTCTCCCCGCTTGCAACGGGAACGCTGGACGCGTTCCGGGCCGGAGCCCTGCTCGGCACCGCCTACGCCGGCTTTGTGATCGTGCTCGCGCTGCTCCTCACCGCGAGATCGCGGCTGCGCGACCTCGCCTACCTGCGCGCTCTCGGGCTCTCGCGCCGGCAGGCCGTGGCCGTGACCGCAGCGGAGCTTGCCCCGCCGTTCGGTGTCGCGCTCGTCGTCGGCACCGCCCTCGGCCTCGCGACCGCGTACCTCGTCGAGCCAGGCCTCGACCTCACCGGCCTGGCCGCGGGAGGACGGGACGTCGCCCTGCGGCTCGACCTCGTCACGCCGCTCCTGCTCACAGTCGCGCTCCTCGCCGTCTCCGCGGCGGCGATCTGGGCGACCGGGGCGGTCGTGCGCCGCATGAGCCTCAGCCGTTCCCTCAGGATGGGAGAGAGATGAGTCAGATCGTCTGCGACAACCTCGTGAAGATCTACAAGGTCGCCGACCTCGAGGTCGTGGCGCTTCAAGGGCTGGACCTGATGGTCGAACAGGGCGAGTTCATCGCCATCGTCGGCGCCTCGGGGAGCGGGAAGTCGACCTTGCAGAACATCCTCGGCGGAATGGACGTGCCCACAGCGGGCAAGGCCGAGGTGGCCGGCTTCGACCTGACCTCGCTGACGGCGAAGGAGCGGACGATCTACCGGCGGAGCATCGTGGGCTTCGTCTGGCAGCAGACGACTCGCAACCTCCTCAGGTACCTCACCGCCGAGGAGAACGTGGAGCTGCCCTTGATTCTCGAAGGGATGCGGGGCGCCGACCGGCGCGAGTACGCGGTCGAGCTCCTTCGCCTCGTGGGCATGGGGGAGAGGACGGGGCACAAGCCAGACCAGCTCTCAGGAGGCGAGCAGCAGCGTGTGGCCATCGCGATCGCGCTCGCAAACCGGCCCCGCGTCCTGTTTGCGGATGAGCCGACCGGGGAGCTCGACACCGAGACCGCGGCCGAGATCTTCGCCACCCTCCGCAAGGCCAACCGGGAGCTCGGCGTCACGGTGGTCGTCCTCACCCACGACCCGCTTGTCTCCGAGCAGGTCGACCGCACCATTGCGATCAGGGACGGGCGAACGAGCACCGAGACCCTGCGGCGGCGCGAGGTCGACGAGCTCGGCGACCACCAGGTGATCGCGGAAGAGTTCGCGGTGCTCGACCGCGCCGGCCGCCTCCAGCTTCCGCAGGAGTACGTGGACGCGCTCGAGCTGGAGCGGCGAGTGCGCCTCGAGCTCGAGCAGGACCACATCGGCGTCTGGCCGGACAAGGCGAACCGGGAGCAGAACGGTGGCTGAGCCCATCGCCGCCACCCATGCGCTGCACCGCGAGTACGAGACCGGCGACGCCGTCGTGCACGCGCTGCAGGGGGTGGACGTGCGCATCGGCCGCGGCGAGCTGACCGTGGTCCACGGGCGCTCGGGCTCCGGGAAGACGACGCTGCTCAACATGATCGGCGGGCTCGACCGCCCGACGCGTGGGCGCGTCTGGGTCGACGGCGCCGAGGTCTCCGCGATGGGGGAGGACGAGCTCGTGCGCCTGCGACGGGAGAAGATCGGCTTCGTCTTCCAGGCGTTCGGCCTCGTCCCGATCCTGACCGCCGCGGAGAACATCGAGGTTCCCCTGCGTCTGCGCAACGAACAGCCGGGCGCGCGGACGAAGCGAGTGGGTGAGCTTCTCGAGCTCGTCGGCCTCGCGGGCCGCGCCCGTCACCGGCCCTACGAGCTCTCGGGGGGCGAGCAGCAGCGCGTCGCCATCGTGCGCGCGCTCGCCAACCGGCCCAAGCTTCTCATCGCGGACGAGCCCACCGGCCAGCTCGACTCCTCGAACGCGCGGACGATCATGGAGGTCATCCGTGAGCTCGTCAGGAGCGAGGGCGTGTCGGCGATCGTCGCCACCCACGACCCGCTTCTCCTGGACGTGGCCGACCGGGTGGTCGAGCTGCGCGACGGCGAAACGGTCTAGGGCTCGTCGACGCG
>DATEOR010000065.1:0-13800 GCA_035273885.1 Gaiellaceae bacterium | reverse complement strand
CAACTGGCGGCACAGGCGGTTAGCGGTCAGAGCCAGGACCGCTGAGGCTGTGCCCTTTCTCGATGTCGAAAGCGTCAGAACGCGACAAGCACTGACAAAGCCGCTTTCGTCGGTACTCGCGATCTACGGCGCCGCGGATCTCGATGTTTCCGTCATCCGCGGAGGAGATCGCCGAATCACCCGGGCTGTGTCTCTATGGGCATGGGTGCAGGTAAACGATGATGGGACGCCCCGGTTCGGCGGAATCCGATACCTGTCGCGGCTCAACACTGCCTGGGAATGCTGGGGCATCTTTGATCGCGTGCCGACTGTTGAACTTGAGCGGCGGTCTATCCAGCGCGCGATGCCCGAGCTTCAAGAGGTCGCCAATCTCTACTCGCTGACGGTGTACTAGTAGTAGGCAACGGCCAAGGCCACGAGCGGCCTTCCCGAAAGGCCGCCATGACCTCGTCCTTGCGAACCAAGGCTGATCTTAGTTTCCTTCGGGCGACCTTGAGTGTCGTCCTCAAGGCGTCCCGATGAGCTCACCCCAGGTACGCACCGGGGTACGCACGCGGCGCGCAAATCTGGCACGCCTGACACGGGTGACGCAAGCAACCATGCGGTTTCCGCGTAGCCCTGCAAACGTGAATGGGCCGTGCAGGGATCGAACCTGCGACCTTGGGATTAAGAGTCCCCTGCTCTACCAGCTGAGCTAACGGCCCATTCCTGGCGCGCGCAGCGCGACAGGCGGTGCATTGTAGCGAGGCTCTTTGGGCGTCAGACGCGCTCGAGCCGCCAGTTGACGTACCAGACGATGGTCTTCCCCGTCAGGACGCCGCGGGCGATGAGCGGTGCGCCGGCTAGCAGGATCTTCAAAGGCATGGGCCAACTAGATTCGGGGTCGACATGCGAATCCTTTCCATCGTCGGCAACCGTCCGCAGTTCATAAAGTCGGCTCCCCTTTCGCTCGCGCTGCGAAACCGGGCGGAGGAGCTCGTCCTGCACACGGGGCAGCACTACGACCACGATCTTTCCCAGGTCTTCTTCGACGAGCTCGGCCTCGAGCCGCCCAAACACCGTTTGGAGGCCGGCTCCGGAAGCCACGCCGAGCAAACCGCGCGCATGTTGCCCGGGATCGAGGCGGCAGTGGTCGAGGAGAAGCCCGACATCGTGCTGGTCTACGGGGACACGAACTCGACGTTGGCCGGCGCACTTGCTGCGACGAAGCTCCGCGTTCCCGTCGCGCACGTCGAGGCGGGCCTTCGCTCCTTTGACCGGACGATGCCCGAGGAGCTGAACCGCGTGCTGGTCGACCGCGTGTCGAGCCTTCTCTTCGCGCCCTCGCAGACCGCGGTCTCGAACCTGAAGAACGAGGGGATCATCCAGGGGGTCCACGAGGTCGGCGACGTCATGCTCGATGCGAACCTGCGCCTCGCGCCGATCGCACGCGAGCGCTCGCAGGCACTCGAGCTCGCGGGAGTGGAGGCCGGTGGCTACGCCCTGGTCACGGTGCACCGCGAGGCGAACACGAGGGAGCCCGCGCTGGGAAGGATCGTCGAGGGCTTGAACGCGCTCGAGGAGCCCGTCGTCTTCCCGCTCCATCCGCGCACTGCGGGCGCGATCGAGAGCCAAGGCCTGCTCCTCGCAGGCCACGTGCACCCGCGGCCTCCGGCCGGCTACCTCGACTTCGCCGCGCTGGCCTCGCAAGCCCGGGTTATCCTCACCGACTCCGGCGGCGTCCAGAAGGAGGCCTACTGGTACGAGGTGCCCTGCGTGACGCTGCGCGAGAGCACGGAGTGGGTGGAGACCGTCGACGCCGGCTGGAACCGGCTGGCCGGCACGGATCCCGATGCGATCGTCGCCGCCGCACGCGAGGCGGGGCCGGGCCCGGAGCACCCTCCCCTTTACGGAGACGGCCATGCAGCCGATTTGATCGCTGACGTGATTTGTACGATGGAACGCACGTGAACAAGCCAGAAGTCGCCATCGTCGGCGCGGGCTACGTCGGTCTCCCCCTTGGCCGCTGCTTCGCGGAGGCGGGCATTCCTGTGGTTCTCGTCGATATCGACGCCGAACGCGTCGAGACGATCAACCGTGGCGAGAGCCACGTCGAGGACGTGCCGTCGGAAGCGCTCGGCGCCCTCGTCGAGGCTGGCACGCTCTCGGCGACAACGAACTACGACGCGGTCCGTGACGCCAGCGCGATCGTCGTCGCGCTGCCGACCCCGCTCTCCGCCAACCGGGAGCCCGACCTCCGTATCGTGCTCTCTGCCGTGCGCGAGCTCGGCAAGCGGCTGGGAACGGGTCAGCTCGTCTCGCTCGAGTCCACCACCTATCCGGGCACCACGCGCGAGGAGGTGCTGCCGATCCTCGAAGGCAGCGGGCTCGAGGTCGGCAAGGACTTCTTCCTCGCCTTCTCGCCGGAGCGGATCGACCCCGGCCGCGAGGACTGGACGGTGAAGACGACTCCGAAGGTCGTCGGCGGTGTCACCCCCGGGTGCACCGAGAAGGCGGTCGCCTTCTACGAGCGCGCGATCGACACCGTGGTGAGCGTGTCGTCGCCGGAGGCCGCCGAGCTGACGAAGCTCCTGGAGAACATCTTTCGCTCGGTCAACATCGCGCTGGTCAACGAGCTGGCACAGCTTTGCGACCGCATGCACGTGGACGTCTGGGAGGTCGTCGAGGCGGCTGCGACCAAGCCGTTCGGCTTCATGAGCTTCAAGCCCGGCCCGGGGCTGGGCGGTCACTGCCTCCCCGTCGACCCGTTCTATCTGGCCTGGAAAGCGCGCGAGTTCGACTTCTACACCGAGTTCATCGAGCTCGCCGGCAAGGTCAACGAGAACATGCCGTACTTCTGCCTGGAGAAGATCACGCGCGCGCTGAACTCGCACGAGAAGTCCGTGAAGGGAAGCCACGTCCACCTCGTGGGCGTCTCCTACAAGGCCGACGTGGGAGACCTGCGCGAATCGCCTGCCCTGAAGCTCATCGAGCTCCTGCGCGAGGAGGGCGCGGAGGTCTCGTACCACGACCCGCACGTGGCCGAGCTTCCAGACCACGGTCTCACGTCGGGCGACCTCGACGGGTCGGTGGCATCGGTGGACTGCGTCGCGATCGTCACCGCCCACTCGGGCATCGACTACGCCGGCCTCGCCGAGCGGGCGCAGCTCGTGGTCGACTTCCGCAACGCGACCGGAAAGAACGGCTCGGCGAACGGACGGGTGTGGAAGCTCTGAAGCTCGCCGCCGTTGGGCTCGGCTACTGGGGCCCGAACCTCGCGCGGAACCTCGACGAGCTCGAGGGCGCGGAGCTCAGCTGGATCTGCGACCGCGACGAGGAGCGGCTCGCGCGCTACGGCGCCCGCTTCCCGGACGCCCAGAAGACGACGAGCTACGAAGAGGTCTTGGCAGACTCCGAGCTCGACGCCGTCGCTATCGCCACCCCGGTCGTCACCCACTTCGAGCTCGCGCGCGAGGCGCTCCTCGCCGGCAAGCACGTCTTCGTCGAGAAGCCGCTCGCGCTCTCCTCGGCGCTCGGCGAGCAGCTCGTCGCGCTGGCCGAGGAGCGGGCGCTCGTGCTCATGCCGGGCCATCTGCTCCTGTACCACCCGGGCGTCGCCAAGCTGAAGGACCTCGTCGATTCGGGTGAACTCGGCGAGCTGCTCTACGTCTACGGCAACCGGCAGAACCTCGGTCAGTTCCGCAAGGACGAGAACGCCCTCTGGAGTCTCGGCGCGCACGACCTCTCCGTCATCCTCCACCTCGTCGGCGAGGAGCCGGCCGAGGCCTGGGCGCGGGGCGAGTCCTTCTTGAACCCGGGTGTCGAGGACGTCGTCTTCTGCTACCTCGGCTTCCCCTCCGGGGTCGTCGCGCACATGCACCTCTCGTGGCTCGACCCGCACAAGATGCGGCGGATGACCGTCGTGGGCAGAGGCAAGATGGCCGTCTTCGACGACATGGAGCCCGAGCGCAAGGTGACTGTCTACGACAAGGGCCCCGAGCAACGACCGGATACCTGGCAAGAGTGGCAACCGCGCTCCGGCGACATCTCGATACCGAAGGTCGCGACCGACGAGCCGCTCCGCCTCGAGTGCGAGCACTTCCTCGCGCTCCTGCGCGGCGAGGGAGACCGCATCGCCGCTGCGCGCGAGGGTCTCGCCGTGGTTCGAGCGCTCGAGCAGCTGCAGAGCTCACTCGAACGGGAGCGGGTGTGAGCAGCCGGATCGCGGAGACCGCGGTCGTCTACCCTGGTGTCGAGCTCGGCGAGGACGTCGTCATCGGCGACTACGCCGTCGTCGGTAAGCAACCCGTGCTCGGCAAGCGCTCCACCGCCTCACGCGGAGAGCTGCCGCCGCTCGTCGTCGGAGACGGCAGCGCCATCCTCGCGGGCGCGGTCGTCTTCGCGGGGACGACGCTCGGCGACGGGGTAATCGTCGGAGACCAGGCGTGCGTCCGCGAACGCTGCGAGCTCGGAGACGACGTCGTCATCGGGCGCGGCTCCCATGTCGAGAACGACACGTCCATCGGGGCCCGCACCCGCGTGCAGGCGAACGCCTACGTGACCGCCTACTCCACCGTGGAAGAGGACGTGTTCATCGCGCCCTGCGTCGTCACGACGAACGACAACTACATGGGGCGAACGGGGGCGCGCCTGGCCGAGATGCGCGGGCCGACGATTCGCCGCGGCGCGCGTATCGGCGGCGGCGCCGTCCTCCTCCCGGGGGTTGAGATCGGCGAGGAGGCCTTCGTGGGCGCCGGCGCCGTCGTCCTCCACGACGTGCCCGCGCGGGCGGTCGTCGTCGGCAATCCGGCGCGGAAGATCCGCGACGTGCCGGACGCGGAGCTCCTCGGCTGACGCCTAGTTGAACTTGTAGTCGCCGGTCGTACCCGGGACGAGGCCCGTGGACGAGGGCGGAGCGAGGCGCGCGCGATAGGTGCCGGACACCGCGTTGAAGTCCGCATGCCACTTGCCGTCGGACTGGACAACCGCGCTGCCGACGTTCTTCGCCCAGGTGCCGTCCTTGCGCTTGCGGTCGAGGTGCACCGTCTGCCCGGCCAGCGAGATGGGGCGCACCGAGCCCTTGAGGCCGTCGTTCGCCGGCTGCGTCAGGGAGAAGACGATCTTCGGCGCCACCTTCACGCTCATCGCACCGGAATTCGCCGCTGCGGAGTGGAGGCGGTAGGAGGTCGCACCGCACGGCTTGTCGATTCCGTAGTAGTGCGCCGCGTCGATCTTCGTGACCGACATGTCCGTCCATGACGACGAACCGCTGCGTCGCAGCTGCAGAGTCACACCGGCCGCTTCGCGCGCCAGGACATTCACACGCACGCGCGCACGGCAGACGGTGTTCGTCGTCGCGGGCGCCGCGTCGAGGACGCCGAAATCGAAGCGGCTCGACCGAAGGCCGAGCGCGCCGCGGAACCATTCCGGGCCAAGACTCGACGACGGGAAGGTCTGGGTCCAAGAGCTGCGCTCGAGGCGGACACGGTCAACGCGCCCGGACTTCCTCGACGTGACGATGGCATCGGAGGGCGTACGGGCCGCGCCGAGCCGGTTCTGGAGCGCTCGCGGCGAGAGCACCACTGTCCAGGTGCGGTTCGGGTTCAACCCGTTCAGGTCGAAAGAGTCCGGCTTGGAGACGAGGTAGTCGAGTTGTCCGCCCCACGTGTCCTCCGAGGCCGCCGTTCTCCCGCCGTTGGAGGAAGAGAAGTACGCGCTGATCACGCTGCCGCCGTACTTCAGAACTTCGCCGTTGGTCGCTTTGACCGCGTCCGTCGAGCTCTGATCCTCGCCGCTGCTGTAGTCGAGCCCGCCGTAGACCTGGTCGTTCGTATCGTCGTAGATGTCGTACCAGCTCGCCCTCGCCGCGCGTGTCGCATAGCCGCGCGCGGCGACGGCCTGCGCCTTGAGCGCCTCGAGCGGCCAGCTCGACGGCATCTCGCGAGGAACGACCGAATAGAGGTACCCCTGAAGTCCGACGACGTTGACGACGTCGAGCCTGCCGCCGTGGTTGTAGATCTTCAGATCGCCGCGGTACCGAAGCCCGTCGATGTTCAGGAATCCCTCACCCGGCTTGGCAGTGGCCGGATTCCCGAACTTCCCCTTGCCCACCACGCGCACCTTGCCGTCGCTCGTCGGCACCACCTTCCAATCCGTGAGCCGGGCCAGCGTCTTGTCGCCGACCTTGAAGTCCTGGGAGGAGCGCAGAGTCACCGAGGAGTGCCCTGTTGACAGCAGAACGCGGATCGTGGTCTGGCTCGTCTGGCCGACATTCGTGCCGTCGTAGTAGAAGGCGAGGATCTGCTTGTAGTCCTGCCCGTCGTTCGCACGTCCGAGCGCGCCGTACTGGCTCAGGCCGACGCCGTGCCCCCAGCCATGGCCCTTGAGGACGTACACGGGGGACGCTGCCGCACTCGCAGCAGCGGCGAGCGCGACCAGAATGGCGACGGGGAGGGCGAGTCGTCTCATCTGTGCTTCCAAGGACCCCTTCGGCAGGAACGTAGCCGGACCTCATTAGGAAAGCATGAATGACGAGGTCTGGCACGCCGTCGCATGGGCGTAACGGTCCCGGACCCGCGTTTGTCCGCGGCCCGCCGCGGCAAGGAAAGCGCATGGCCGTTCGCGCCGGCGTGCTACCGGACCGGTACGCCGATCCACGAGTGATCGGTCGCGGCGGCATGGGCGAGATCTACCTCGCCGAGGACACGGAGCTCGGTCGAAAGGTCGTCGTCAAGGTCCTCGATGAGCGCTTCTCGGACCGCGAAGACCTCAGGAGGCGGTTCAGGAGGGAGGCGCTGACCGCGGCGAAGCTCACAGGCGAGCCACACACGATCGCTGTCTACGACGTCGGCGAGTTTCGCGGGCGGCCGTTCATCGTCATGGAGTATCTGAGCGGCGGATCCCTGGCGGAACGGGCGCGAAGCGGGGCGGTGCGTCCGGCGCAGGCGATCGACTGGCTTCGGCAAGCAGCGGAAGCGATCGACGCGGCCCACGCGCGTGGAGTCGTTCATCGCGACATCAAGCCGGCAAACCTTCTCTTCAGCGAGCGCGGCGACCTCCTGGTGGCCGACTTCGGGATCGCGCGCGCGATCGACGACACGGCCGGCATGACGCTCGCGGGGACGGTGATGGGAACCGCGGGCTATCTCGCTCCGGAACAGGCCAGGGGAGAACCTGCCGGCCCGGCGAGCGACCGCTACTCCCTGGGCGTGGTCGCCTACGAGCTCTTGACCGGCGGGCGCCCGTTCGAGCGGGGCTCCGAAACTGCGGAGGCTGCCGCCCACATCCACGATCCCATCCCGCTGGCCTCCGAGCGCGGCGTCGGCCTTCCCCGCTCGGTGGACGGGGTCTTCCAGCAGGCTCTCGCCAAAGACTCGGACGAGCGCTACTCGTCGTCCACCGATTTCGTCGACGCCCTGGCTGCGGCGTTGCGCGCCGAGCAGACCGCACCGACGAAGTCACTTGCGGCCATCACCGTTCCGCGCGAGCCGAGCGGGCCGCTGCGAACGGCTTCACGGTCGCGCCCGGCCTGGCTCCTCCCGCTGGCGCTGGTCATGCTGCTCGCCACCTTCGTCGGAGGAGTGACGGCGGCCTACCTCGCCACGAGCGGGGACAGCCGGCAGGCACGGCCCGCCAAACGCCCGCGGGCCTTCACCGTGACCGAGCGCGAGACTCTGCCCGGGACGACCGTGCTTCAGACCGTCACGACGACCACGGCATCCGCGCCGCCCCCTGTCTCGGTCGGTCCGACCGTCTCGATCGACGAGGCGGTCGCCCGCACCGACCAGGCAACGGGGTACCTCCGTTCAGGAAACTGGGCGAGTGCCTGGACGGCCGTGAAGCCGGCGCTCAGCGCCCTCGAGGGGACGTACGCGGACGACTTCCGCTACGAGGCCTATGCCTACTACGACGCCGGGAAGGCGCTGGCCGAGCTCGGTCGTTGCCAGAAAGCGCTCGCATACCTCGACCGTTCGGAATCGCTGCAGGGCTCACGCTCCGAGATCGACGCGGCGCGAGCCCGGTGCGGCGGCTAGCCGCCGCCGCGGCGCGCGTACTGCTCTGCGGGCGAGGGTGTCTCTCTCCTCGACCTGATGGGCTCCCACCAGTCGCGCCTGGAGCGAAACCACTCGACGGTCTGGGCGAGCCCCTCGCCGATGGGGATCCGAAAGTCGTCGGTGCCTAACGCGTGGATCTCGCCGGGGTCACTCCCCCGGAGGACGCGCTCGACCGCCGCGCTGTGGTCGTCCGCATGGATCCACTCACCCGCCAGGCTGTCGGGCGGCGCCGCATCCTCGTCGAGAGCCTTGACGATCGAAGCCGCAGGCTCCGCGTCCGGATGCTGGAAGGGCCCGTAGGCCGCAGGACCTCGGACGATGGAGGCATTCGTCCCGTGCGTCCGCGCGTAGGCCCTCACCTGCAGGTCGGCCCCCAGCTTGGACGCAGCAGCGGGGCCCATTGGCTCTTCGGCCTCCCTCGTCGACACCTGGACGTAACGGATTCCCGCGACCCGGGCGAACTCGAGGAGGACGTGCGTCCCGTAGACGTCGGTGACGATGAAGCCGCCGGACGCGAGGCCGGATACGTCGAGGTTGGTCTCGGCCGCGAAGTTGACGATCGCCTGGCAGCCGTCGGCCGCGCCGGTCGCCGTGACCGCGTCCGCCACGTCGCCCTGCACGAACTGGTGGGGGACGCCCTCGAGCCGCGCCAGATTGCCGAAGTCGGTCAGGCGGTCGAGCACGACGACCTCGTCTCCGGCCGCAGCCAGCCGCGAGACGAAGTTGCTGCCGAGGAAGCCGGCGCCGCCGGGAACGAGGACCCGCACCCCCGCGACCCTAGCCCATGAGCAGCCGGGCACACGCGATGTGGTCGGCGAGGGGCCGGCCGCCTTCGAAGCCCCACGCGAGCGCGTGGGCGATGCCCCAACCGCGCACCCGGTCGCGGTCGAGCTCGAGCCGGTCGGAGAAGAAGTCGAGCCGGCGCCTGATGCGCGCTTCCGCCTCGGGGTCGCGGACGAGCTCTTCGCGCCGGTCGCGGAGGAGCGAAGCAACGTCGAAGGCCCGCTCCCCGACGAGTGGCTTGGGGTCGATCGCGAGCCAGCCGCGCTCTGAGCGGAGGACGTTGCCGCCATGGAGGTCCTGGTGGAGAAGCACGGCCTCCTCCGGCGCCGGCACGGTCCGCATGAAGTCGACCGCCTCGTCGAGGAGGGCGCGATCGAATGGGCGCCCAGCCTCCTCCCAGGTCGCCGGGAGGCTCTCGGCCCAGCGTTCGGCCTCATCCGCGAGCGACCGGAACACTTCGCCAGGCGGCGCCTCCCGGAGCTGAAGGAGGACCCCGGCCGCAATCTCATTCGCCTCGTCCTCTTCCAACTCCCACGCAGCCGTGCCCGGAAGGCAGCGCTCGACGAGCAGTGCCCGCCGTTTCGTGTCCTGAGCGAGGAGCCGCACGGCACCCCTCCCGTCCCAGCTCGCAAGCGCGTCGGCTTCGTGCTCGTTTTCAGACTCCGGGAAGTTGACCTTGAGGACCGCCTCGCTGCCGTCCGGAAGCCGAACCGGCACGACGAGGGAGATGTGCGCAGGCTCGAAGGGAGGCCCCAGTTCCAGCGACCATTTCTCGGCGAGCTCGCCGATCAGCCTTGGTAGCCGCTCGAGCCATCGGGCGCCACCCGGCTCGCCCCGCCACCAGTCGAGGCCCGGAGGGACGTTGAGCGCGCGGCGCGCTATTCGCCGACCGCGGCCCGGAAAGCCTGCTCGGCATCGTGGCCGAAAACCGCGAAGACCACGCGCTCCAGGCTCGCAGGCTCGAAGGCGCGCGCCTCGGTAACCATCAACTCCGCGCAACGCTCGATCGGGAAGCCGCCGACTCCGGTGCCAAACGCAGGCATCGCGAGCGAACGCGAGCCGAGCTCGTCAGCGACCTCGAGCGTCCGCCTCGTCGCCTGCGAAATGAGCTCGGCGGACGTCTGCAGGTCCTGGCCCATCACGGCCGCGTGGACGACGTGCTTCGCGTGCAGAGTCCCGGCGCTCGTGGCGATCGCCTGGCCGACGTCGATCGGCGCCTGGGCGACTGCCTCCTGCTCGATTTCGGCGCCGCCGGCGCGCTTGATCGCGCCCGCCACACCGGCGCCCATCCAGAGCTCGTTGTTCGCGGCGTTCGCGACGGCGTCCACCTCGAGCGCGGTGATGTCGCCCTCGACGACCTCCAGTTCCATGCGGGGAACCCTAACGACCGCCGGGGCTCGGGACCGGGTCGTGGCGCCGAAGCGGAGAGGGCTTCACGCGGAAGATCCTGGCGACGTTCGTGGGCAGCCACCAGTTCCAGCGGCCGAAGAGCTTCATCGCGCTCGGGACGAGTAACGCGCGCACGATCGTGACGTCGATGAGGATCGCCGCCGCGAGCCCGAAGCCGAACTGCTGCAGGCCGACGATCGACCCGGCGACGAAGCCCATGAAGGCTGCGAACATGACGAGCCCCGCCGCGGTCACGATCCGGCCGGTCTTGGCGAGGCCGAATGAGACCGCCTCCTCGTTCATGTGGCCCGCGTCCCATTCCTCGCGCATGCGGCTGACGAGAAAGACCTCGTAATCCATGGAGAGGCCGAAAACCATGGCGAAGACGAACACGGGGATCCAGCCCTCGATCTGGTCGAAGCTGATGAGCCCGACCGCGCCGGCTCCGCCCCACTTGAAGAACATGACGAGTAGGCCGTACGCGGCTCCGATCGAGAGCAGGTTCAGGAGAATCGCTTTGAGCGGCAGGATCACGGAGCGGAACGCGCGCAGGAGGAGGATGTACGTCAGAAGCAAGACCCCGAGCACGAGCCACGGGAAGGCTCCGTACGTAAGGTCGAGGAAGTCGGCGCCGCTCGGCGGGCCACCGCCCGCGTAGACGTTCACGCCGTCCGGAAAGCCGGCCGCCGGGACGATGTCGTCGCGCAGGCGGTCGACGAAATGCAGCGCAGGCGGCGAGCCGTATTCGCTCTTCCCGATCACATCGAGATGGAAGTAGCGACCGGACGGATCGACGTACTGTGGCCCTTCCCCGAACCGCACAGCGGCCACTTCCGGGTCGGCGCGCAGCTCCTGCTCGAGCTGCCCGATCGCGGCGCGCACCGCCGTGTCGTCGACCCCGCCGGCCCGGCCGGTGTCCCCGACGAGCGCCGTCGGAGCGAGCGCACCCTCCCCGACCGCGTCCGAGATCACGTTCAGGCCCTCGACGCCTTCGAGGTTCTGCGGAATCCCCTTGTTCGACCCGGGCCCGACCTCGAGCCAGAGCACGGGGAGCGCGAGGAGCAGAAGGAAAGCCGTCGTCACGGCCGCAACCAGCCGCGCGTGTCGCATGACGCCGCGGGAGAGCCGCCACCAAAAGTTGTATTCGGAGTTACGCCGGTCGAGAACGGCCTCCGGGACAATGCGGACGCGGTCGAGGCTGTTGACGAGGAAGTACACGAGCACCGGCAGCAGCGTGAGCGCGCAGACGACGGAGACAAGTGGGATGACGAGGCCGCCGATCCCGAAGCCCCGCATGAAGGGAAGCGGCATGAAGAGCATGAGCGCGAGCCCGATCCCGACCGCGGAGCCGCTGAAGACGACCGCGCGGCCGGCGGTCTCCATCGTCCGGACGATGGCGTCTTCCTTGGACTTCCCGGACCGGAGCTCCTCGCGGTAGCGGTAGACGATCAGGAGCGAGTAGTCGATGGCGATCCCGAGCCCGATGAGCATGACGAGGTTCTGCAGATACGTGGTCAGCTCCATCACGTGCGCGAAGATCCAGATGATCCCGAGCGTGGTCGGGATCGCGGCCGCCGCGAAGACGAGCGGCAAGAGGAAGGCAAGCGTCCCGAAGACAAAGGCGAGGATCAGCGCCGCGATCGGGATCGCGATGAAGAGCTCGCCGACCTTGAGGTCGTGCGCAAAGACGGGGTCGAGGTCGTGCTCGATCGCCGCCTGGCCGGAGATGTAGACCGTCGCGCCGGGAATCTGGCCCGCTGCGGCGCGCATGTCGTCCGTGTAGCCCTTCGCGTCGGCTGGCTCGAGGTTGGAGACGATCGTGGCGCTGACGACGGCGTCGGATACTGCCTGGACGCCGGCGAGCTGACCGGTCGGAAGCTCCTTCGCAGCAGCTTCGGCGCGCTCGCGGACGGTGGGCAGAAGCTGCTCCGCCGACCCGGGCTCCCCCTTCACGACAACGGAGAACGACCCGACCGTCTTCTGCCCGAAGTGGTCCTCGAGGATCGTGTCGGCGCGGGCGGTGTCGGTCCCGGGAAGCGTGAAGCGGTTCGTGAGGAGCGCGCTCAACCCGGAGGTCGCGTACATCCCCATCAGGAACAGCACCGCCCAGATCGTGACGACCCACCACCGATAGCGGAGCATCGCCCGAGTCCAACGTTCCACGTCCTTACTCCTCCCGCTGGTTAGCGCTCACTAAGTTAGCAGCGCGGCGAGCCGACTTCCGAGACTTCACGCGATCGGCGTTCCGGACGCCCGCCACCCAGAGATAGAGGACGAAACCGAGGCCCAGAGCCGATGCTTTGAGAATGCGACCCATCGGTACGATTCTCTCATGACCACACGCAGGGAAATCGACCGTATGAAGTCGGAGATGGAAGAGCTCTTCGCCGACCTCTGCCAGGTACCCCGGCTCGTCGCCCGGCGCGCGGGCTTTCGCCCTGCTCTCGACGTCTACCGCACCGAGGACCCGCCCGGGATCACCGTGGTCGTCGAGCTTGCCGGCATCGACCCCGACGCTGTCGACGCGGCCGTTGTCGACGGGGTCCTCGTCGTCCGAGGAAGACGCTCTCGACCGGCGGGGGACCGGCGCGTGTACCAGCACATCGAGATCGACTACGGCGTCTTCGAGCGCCGCGTGCAGTTGAACGACGACGTCGACTCCGAGGCCGCGAGCGCGACGTATGAGAACGGCCTTCTCTCGATCCACCTGCCGCTCGCCCGGAAGGCGCCGGCCGCGGTCAAGCTCACGATTCAGTCGACGGAGGACGCATGAGCGCGGTCGAGGAAACCGTGCGCCCCGACGAGGAGGCAGTCGCCGAGGTGCTCCCGATCCTGCCGCTCAAGGAGACGGTCGTCTTCCCCGACTCAATGACGCCGCTCGCCGTGGGCCAGGAACGCTCGATCCAGCTCGTCGACGAAGCCGTCGCCAACGACTCGACGATTGCGCTCGTCACGACCCGGAACTCCGGCGACGAGGCGACGAGCGCCGACGATATCTACGACGTCGGGACCGCAGCGCTCATCCACAAGATGATTCGCGTCCCCGACGGGACGCTTCGCATCCTCGTCCAGGGCGTGCGCAGGGTGCGGATGGACCGCCTCGTCCAGACCGAGCCCTATCTCGTCGGAGAGTTCTCGGATCTCCCGGACATCGAGGGCCCGGAGACCGAGGTCGAGGCCCTCGCCCGCAACGTCGAGACCCTTTTTAGCCGGATCATCGGGCTCGTCCCCTACCTCCCAGACGAGCTGCAGCTCGCAGCGGCGAACGCAGAGGACCCGAGCGCGCTCGCAAACCTGATCGCGACGACGATGCGACTGAAGACCCCCGAGAAGCAGGAGCTCCTCGAAGAGGCCGACATTGAGGCGCGCCTGCGCAAGCTCACCGTCATCCTGAACCGCGAGCTCGAGGTGCTCGAGCTCGGCACGAAGATCCAGTCGCAGGTGCAGTCGGAGCTCGAGAAGGGCCAGCGCGAGTTCTTCCTGCGGCAGCAGCTCAAGGCCATCCAGGGCGAGCTGGGTGAGGGCAACGAGCTGGCCGAGGAGGTCCAGGGCTTCCGCGAGAAGGCCCACAAGGCCAAGATGCCCAAGGCCACCC
>DATEOR010000064.1:0-19188 GCA_035273885.1 Gaiellaceae bacterium | reverse complement strand
GACCGCTGCTGCCACCGCGCGATCATCCACCTCGACGACGACGTCGTGCGGGCGTTCGCGTCGGTGGGCTGGGGCTGGGGCGGCTCCTGGTCCGGCGGGACGAAGGACTACCAGCACTTCTCGACGACCGGCGGCTAGCCGACGCCGAGTTGGCCAAGCATCCAGGCGCGTGCGTCGGCCTTCGCCTGCGCGTTCAGGTCGTGCTCGGTGTCGTACATCTGCAGCCTCTTCGGATCGCTCGTTGCCGCGTATGCCTCCTGGGTGTCCTCGGGGCTCGGCCGCGTGTCCAGCTCGCCGGCCTGGAGGAAGACCGCGCTCGGCGCGGCATGCGGGAGGTAGTTGATCGCGTCGATCGGCTCCATCGCCTGCTCGTACGCGGCGAGGTCGCCTTCGATTCCCTGGTCCTCGGCCAGCTGCCGCATGTCGGTCGAGAGGTGCGGGACGAGCGACATGAGAACGAAGGAGTGCACGCGCCGCTCGACCGCGGAGAGGACTCCGCCCAGTGAGGCTCCCCAGCTGAAGCCCACATAGCCGAGCCGGCTCGGATCGACCTCCGGCCGCGAGACGAGGAGGTCGATACCGCGCCGCATCTCCTGCACCTCCTGGACGATCCCGTCCTTGTCCGAGGGCGCGAAGACGACGACGTCCTCGATCGGCGGCCGTGCGTACGGCGGGTTGGGGAGAAGCGACACCACACCCGCCTTCGCCAGCTCGATGGCCTCCGTGTAGAAGGTGTACTTCGCTCCGGGCGCGCCGGGCATGAACTCGACTGCGGGGTACCCGCTGCCTTCTTCGGGCGTGATGAGGAAGGCGTCGATCCGCCCTTCCGGCCCCGCATACGTGATGTCGTGGACGACGGCTCCATCCTTGACCTCGGACTTCAGCTCCTTGACGTCGAGCGGCTCCGAGGCGTCGTAGTCGAACTGGCCGAGGAGGTCGGCGTCGACGGTCGCAGGCGAGGTCGAGACCGCGCCGCGGCCACCTCCTCCGTCGTCGACCCCGCCGCAGCCCGCGGCGAGGATGGCCAGTCCCAACAGGATCGGAAGCGCCCGCCTCACTGCGGGATACGACGACCCCGCGCGTGGTTGGTTTGCCCTGGTTTACTTACGCCGTGGCGCGCGGCCTCGTGATCGTGGACATCCAGAGGGACTACTTCCCGGGCGGTGCCCACCCGCTCGAAGGCCCCGAGGCTGCGGCGGCGTCCGCCGCGAAGCTGCTGGAGGAATTCCGGGCGAGCGGCGACCCTGTCTTCCACGTCCGCCACATCTGGGACGAGGACGAGGCGACCTTCATGCGGCCCGGGACGGAGGGCGTCGAGATCCACGAGAGCGTGGCCCCGCTCGAAGGCGAGACCGTGATTTCCAAGGAGCACCCCAACAGCTTCCGCGACACCGAGCTCGAGGCCGAGCTGCGCAGCGCCGGGGTGGACGAGCTCGTGGTCTGCGGGATGATGACCAGCATGTGCGTGGACGTGACCGTCCGCGCCGCGGTCGACCTCGGCTTCGACACGACGGTCGCTCACGACGCCTGCGCCACCTGCGACCTGGACTTCGACGGCGTTTCGATCCCTGCCGCCTCCGTGCACACGGCGTTCCTCGCGGCGCTTGCGGACGGCTACGCGGCCGTCGTCGCGACCGACGAGATCGCCGGCTGAACCCAGGCGTCCACGGACTGCTCGCGCCCGCGTAGCTCGAGCGTGCGCTGTTCCAGGCCCGACGTGTCGAGCCCGCCGGCTCTCGCGGTGGCATCGCTCATGACGATCTCGCCCGCCTTCGCGATCGAGGTCAGGCGCGCCGCGGTGTTCACCGTGTCGCCCACGGCCGTGAAGTCGAGCGCGTCCCCCTCGCCGATGTAGCCGACGTACGAGAGCCCCGTATGGATGCCGACGCCCACGGGGATCCACGGCTCGCCGTCGCCGTGGCCGGTCTCCAGGAGGAGCTCGCGCGCCGTCTCGACAGCGCGAGAGGCGTGATCCTTGCCGGCAAAGCCGGGAATGAAGAGCGCGACGGCCTCGTCGCCGACGAACTTGTCCACGATCCCGTCCCAGCGGTCGACGACCCGCGCGGCCGTGCCCCAGAAGCGCGTGATCAGCTGGCCGAACTCACCCGGCGGCAGTCGCTCGGCGAGGCCGGTCGAGCCGCGCACGTCGGCGAACATCGCCGAGATCTCGACCTCCGCGCCGCCCGGGTGCTTGTGGGCGGACTTCGTGCACATCGTGCAGAGGCGGCGGTTGAGCGGCGACGGTTTCCAGCCGAGGAACTTGAAGAGGCCGCCCGGTTTCCCGAACGGCGCGTAGCAGAGCTTGCAGCGCGGCTCCGAGGGGATCTTCTTGTGGATCCACTGGAACGTTCGCAGGCCGCGGACCTCGCCCATCAGGACCCGACGCCACTCCTCGGTCGTCTGCGGGTCGCTCATCGCGAATCGAGGATACTCCGCGCGTTCGAGTGATGGACGTGCCGACCATTCGCACCCCGCGGCTGGACCTCGTCTCGATGACGCCGGAGTTCATGGACGCGGTTCTCGGAGACCGCCTTGCCGAGGCGCAGGAGGAGCTCGGCGCAGCGGTTCCAGCCGGCGCGATCGACGCTGCCGTAAAGCGCTTCCTCGACCGCAGGATCGAGCAGCTGCGAAAGGACCCGGACGTCCAGAAATGGCTCGCCCGCGCGATGGTTCGCAGGGACGGAGGTCGCGTGATGGTCGGGAACGTCGGCTTCCACGGCGAGCCGGGCGTCAATTCGGCCTCTGCACCGGACGCTCTCGAGCTCGGCTACGGGGTCCGGCTCGAGCATCGGCGCCAGGGCTATGCGACCGAGGCGGTGGATGGCTTGATCGCCTGGGCCCGGAGTGAGGGCATTCACCATTTCGTCGCATCCGTCGCGCCCGACAACGTGCCGTCGCTCGCGATCATCCGTAAGCTGGGCTTCGTGCGGACGGGCGAGCACATCGACCCCGAGGACGGCCTCGAGCACGTGTTCGAGCTCAGGGACTGATGCCGTCTTTCCGCTACGTCATCGCGGACGTCTTCACGGACACGCCGCTGCAGGGCAACGGTGTCGCGGTCTTCACAGACGCGCGCGAGCTGCCGGAGGAGACGTTGCAGCCGCTCGCCCGCGAGCTGAACCTCTCGGAGACCGTCTACGTGTATCCGGCCGAGGAGGGCGGGCACGCCCGCATACGGATTTTCACGCCCATGGACGAGCTGCCGTTCGCCGGCCATCCGGTGCTCGGGACCGCGTTCGTCCTGGCCGCACCGCTTCAGCTTCCCGAGATCGTGCTCGAGACGGGCAAGGGCCCGATCCCCATCAAGCTCGAGCGGGACGAGGGGCGGATCAACTTCGGCTGGATGACTCAGCCCGTCCCGACCGTCGAGTCGTTCCCCGCCGAGGCCGAGATTCTGGCCGCGGTTGGGGTCGAGCGCTCCGAGCTTCCCGTCGAGCTCTACGACAACGGGGTGCGGCACGTCTACATCGCGCTTCCGAGCGTGGAGGCCGTCGAGGCACTCGAGCCCGACTTGCAGGCTCTCAAGCACCTGCAGGGGATCGTGGGCACGAACTGTTTCGCGGGGGAGGGCGACCGCTGGAAGACGCGGATGTTCGCCCCCGCCGACGGCGTCCCCGAGGATCCGGCCACCGGCTCCGCCGCGGGCCCGCTCGCCTGTCACCTTGCCCGCCACGGGCGGATCGAGTGGGGCCGGGAGATCCTCATCTCGCAGGGCGCGGAGATCCGGCGTCCGAGCACGCTGCATGCGCGGGCGAACGGCTCTGCCGACGGGATCGAGAGCGTGGAGGTGGGCGGCTCAGCGGTCGTCGTCGCCCGCGGCGAGTTCAAGCTGGACTAGGCCCAGGCGACGTCGCGGATCTCGGGCAGCTCGACAGCGACCGCGCGCCAGAAGACCCCGCCGTCCCGCGAGACGTACACACGGTTTCGCGCTGCGTAAAGGACATGGTCGGGGCTCTCGCCGAGCGCAACTGCCTTCCCGGGGGGAAGCCCAGAGCCGCGCTCGCCCCACGTGCTGCCGCTGTCGTGAGAGACCATGAGCGGTGGGCGCCGGTCGAGGAGGAGGACGACGGTCGATCCCGAGGCATCGATGTCGAGGGCCTGGCCGGCGGCCCAGGGCGGCGTCAGGTCGAGCGGCCGCGCTCGTTCCACCGCGGCCTCCGGGTCGCGCTCGAGGAGCTCGTCCTCGTCTGCATCGACACCGATCTCGAGGGTGTAGACGGCGTCGTCGCAGCCGACATCTGCCCTCATGCGACGAGCAGAGCCCGAACGATCTCGCCGGCGAGCCTGGCGGCGGAGCGCGGGCTGTGGCGCTGGCGTCGGTACGTGAGGTAAGCGGCCATGAACTTGTCGCCGGAGCCGGTGGGGTCACGCGCCTCGACGGGTCTTGCCGGCACGTATTCGGCAAGGCCGTCGGAGAAGACCACCGCGCCCCGGCTTCCGAGGGTCACGACGACCTCGGGCACGCCGAGCGAGGCGAGCGACCTGTCGTCGAGCCCGAGCCCGAGCGCGTCGGCCTCTTGCTCCGAGAGCTTGAGGATGTCGACGTGGCGCAGGACCTGCGGGTCGTAGTCGGCGTCCACGCGCACCTCGCCCTTCTCGGCCGGGCGGACGAGGCCCTGACCCTCAAAGGAGAGGATGCGGCCTCGATGGATGAGCGCGAGCGTCTCTGCCGGGAAATCCGCCCGGGTCAACGCTCCCGCGTGCACCCAGTCCGCGGGGCGCAGCGCATCGTCGAGCCATTCGCGCACGTCCTCAGGCGTCCACGGCTCGCCGAGCTCCTCGATCTCCATCGTGCGGTGGTCGCCGTCGTTTTCGATCCTGAAGGTGATCGTGCGCTCGGCGGGACGTGAGTACACGGGGATTCCGAGCGCGTGCAGTCCGCGTCCGCTGTCCTCGGGCGCGAGCTTCGTCGCGATCAGCGCCGGCTGCCCGAGGAGCCGCAGGGCTTTGGCGGCATAGAACGGCGCCCCGCCCAGGCGGGGGAGGCCGCCGTCAACGCGATCCAGCGAGACGAGCCCGACGACGCCGAGTTGGCGCATGCGCGTACCGTAAGCCCGCGAAGAGGACGAAGGCGAGCGCGAACGAGGGGAGGGAGGCGCCGCCAGTGAACTCGCCGGCGCCCGGCACGCGCTCGACTGCGTCCACCCACCACGCGGGCCCGTTCGGCTGGATCCACTGGTAGAGGGCCACTCCTGCGAGCCAGGCGGCGATCCCGTTCCAGCGAACCTGCACGGGATCGCGCAAGCCGTAGAGGAAGTCGGCGGCGAGCACGCCGAAGAGCGGCACGAAAAACGACCCCAGCAGGAAGAGGAAGCTCTGGTATCGGCCGAGGTCGACGACGAGGGCGCCGCCGATCGCCAGGCCGCCGACGCCGAGGACGAGGAGCCGCTGCGGCGCGTCGGGCACCAGGTTCTGCAGCGAGACTGCGGCCGAGTAGACGTTGGCGAAGGGCTCGTCCGTCTCGTCCACGGTGAGGGCGACGAGGGCGAGCGCGCTCGCGACTCCTCCCGCCGCCACCGAGGTCAGCAGAGCGGTCGTGTCGCTCGTTCCGCGCGAGAGGAAGAGGAGCAGTCCGAGGCCGTAGAGCCAGACGAGAGGCACGAAGTAGCCGACCGCGGTTCCCCAGAAGGCCTGACGGGGCCGGCGGGCGAAGCGCGTGTAGTCGGCGGCGAGGGGCAGCCAGGATGCCGCCATGGCGACGGTGAGGTCCACCCCTTGCCAGAACGTGAGCCCGCCGGCGGGATCGGCGTTCCAGAGCTCACCTGTGCTCACGCCGTCGAGCGCCCACCACGTGAGGTAGCCCACGGAGGCGGCGACCGCCCAGACGGCGAACCGCCGGACGTACTTGCGGACGAAGGCGATCGGCCCGGCGAGGGCAAGGGCGAGCGTGACTGCTCCGAAGACAAGGACCCAGACCCAGCGCTCGCGGAAGCCGAAGACGCGATCCGCGAGCGCGTTCGCGGCCGCTGCGATGACGATCAGCTCGAAGGTGGCCCAGCCGAGGTTCTGGACGACGTTCAGGACCGTGGGCGCGTACGAGCCGCGTTGTCCGAGCGGCTCCCGCATGAGCACCATTCCGGGCAGGCGGCGCTCAGCGCCGATGTAGCCCGCGAAGCCGAGCAGTGCGCACCCGAGAACGGCGCCGACCACGATCGCGAGGAGCCCGCGCTGCAGGCCGAGACCGGCGAGGTAGGTGCCCGCCACGAGCACGAGCAGGCTGATGCCGAGGTTCCCCCAGAGCAGGGTGAGGTCGCCGAGGGAGAGCGTGCGCAGCCGTTCGGGAACCGGTGTGACGCCCCACGTTCGTTCGCTCTCCATTTCCTCCCTTCGCTGGCATTACCCAGATCAGGTTCTCGGGTCAGGGCGCTTGGCCCACTCTCAGCCGCTCGGCGGCTCCCCGGTCGTGCGGGTCCGAGTCTACCCCGCGAGAATCGTCTCGATGCCGTCCACGGCCCGGGCGAGCGACTCGTCGTCGAAGAGGTAGGCGACGGCGTTCTCGACCTCGTGCGCCGGACCGTCGAGGGAGTCCGAGCCGCTTGCGCCGTTCAGCGCGTAGCGAATCGGGATCTCGTGCGTAATGATGAGCACGGTGTCGTGGGGGAGCGCGAGGAGCTTCCGAAACGACTGGGCGTAGCGCAGCGCGGCGTCGTCGAGGCTCTCCCCGCCCGGGAACGGCACCTCGCGCGCGTGGGAGTGCTTCCAGGCCCGGTAGGCCTCGAGCGTCTCCCCCTCGAGGTCGCCCACGTCGATGTCGTCGAGGAGGGGCTCCTCGACCAAGGGCACTTCGCGACCCGCGAGCGCGATCTCAGCGGTCTCCTTCGTCCTCGAAAAGCGCGTGTGGACGCAGAGGTCGACGCCGATGTTGGCAATCTCGACGCCGAGCTTGTGCGCCTGTGACCTGCCTTCCTCGGTGAGCTGCACGTCGACCGAGGGGTCGCCGTTGATCCGGCGCTCGAAGTTGAGCACGGACTCGCCGTGCCGGGCGAAGACGAAGAGCCGCACGCCGGGAGGCTAGATGACGAAGGCTTCCTCTCGGGGCTCTCCTTGCTCGAAACGGGCGGCGGAGAACATGGAGAGGTCGAGTGTGGGCCTGGCGCCGATCACGCGCTCGGCGAGGTACTCGCCGATTGCCGGGCTCTGCTGGAAGCCGTGGCCGGAGAAGCCCGTCGCGTACAGGAAGCGCGACGGCTCGACCGCCTCGCCCACGATCGCGTTGTGATCCGGGCTCATCTCGTAGTAGCCCCACCACGAGGACTGGATCGGAAGCTCCTCGAGTATCGGCAGCCGGCGGGTTCCCTGCGTCGCCACGCCTTCGATTGTCGGCTCGCGCCCACCGAATACCAGGCCGGGGCCCTCGCGGTGGAAGTAGAAGCCGGTCGAGAAGTCGACCGTCAGCGGGACGACGTCGGGGAGCCCCGGCGCCTCGGGGGTGTAGTGCATCCAGCGCACCTCGCCTTCGACGGGGAGGTTGATGCCGACGAGCGCGGCCACGTCCTTCGACCACACGCCTGCGGTGCAGACGACCGTGTCGGTCTTGATGCGCCCCTCGGTCGTGTCGACGCCGAGGATCTTGTTCCCGAGCACCGGGATCCGGGTCACGTCGACGCCCTGCTTGATGCGGACGCCCTTCTCGGCCGCGGCCGCCGCGTAGCCTCGAACGACTGCCTCCGGCGTCGCGAAGCCGTCGCGCGGACAGTAGGTGGCGCCGCGGAGCCCTTCCGTGTTGACCTGCGGGACGAGCTCGAGGACCTCGTCGAGCGTCAGCTCGGTCGAGAGCACGCCGAGCGACCCCTGGAGACCGACCGCTTCGCGAAAGCGGCCCACGTCCTCGTCGGAGTCGAGGAGGAAGAGGTAACCCGTCTCGCGGAAGTCGATGTTCGTCCCGACCCTCTCCTCGAAGTTGCGGAACTCGAGCAGGGAGATCAGCGCGATGCGAATGTTGATCTCGTCCGCGAACTGCGCCCGGATGCCGCCCGCGGACTTGCTCGTCGATCCGCTCCCGAGGGTCTCCCGCTCGCAGAGCACGACATCGGTGACCCCGAGCTGCGCGAGGTGAAAGGCCGTGCTGGTGCCCATGGCGCCGCCGCCTACGATCACGACCTGAGCCGAGTCTCCTGGCACGCATAGATTCTCCCTCGTTGACGCGGACGACACGGGCTCCTAAGGCTGCGGCTTCTCCACGACGGCGTGTACGGCTGTTCCCCGATGAATCGCCGCGGCGCTTGACGTAGGGTCGCGCCCATGGGCAAGCGCGACGACGCCCTTCTCGCTCTTCTCGCCGCACTGGTGATCGTCGTGGTTGCGACGGTCGGCATCGTCGCCTGGGCGGCCGGGCACTCGACGCGGCCGACGGCGGCGGTCACGGTGACCTCGGCGGGCGCCACGACGAGTGCCCCGGTCGAGCAGATCGACCCCGCCGTCGCCGCCGGAGCTCACGAATTCGTTCAGTTCGCATGCGCCCAGTGCCACGGAGAGCAGGGCAAGGGCGGCGTTTCGCCGGACGTGCCGGCCCTGACGGCGGTCGGGAAGGAGGAAACCGTCGCGCAGCTTCGCCAGATCATCGATCACGGTCTCGGCGAGTCGGCGAATCCGACCAAGCCGTACATGCCTGTCTGGGGCGAGGTGATCTCCAGGCAGCAGGTCTCCGACCTCGTCGCCTATCTGCAGGCGGGCCTTCCGGCGGTCCCGGATGCCGTCCCGGTGGCCGTTCCGCAAGGGCAGGGCCAGGCTGTCGCGGGCGCCGCGCTCTACGTCAAGTTCGGGTGCATCAACTGCCACGGCCCGAATGGGCTCGGCGGCGTTCCAAATCCGCAGTCGCCGGACGAGACGATCCCGCCTCTCTCGGGAATCGACTTTCGCAACGAGTTCGACACACCGGCAAAGATCAAGGAGATCATCCGGACGGGCAGCGTCCTGGGAAGAGCTCCCATCGTGAGCATGCCGCACTGGGGAGGAATCCTCACCGAGGCCGACTACGACGCGCTCGTTGCGTACATCGACACGCTGAAGCCCTAGAGTCGGGCTGGCATGAAAGGACGCGTCGCGATCGTCACGGGCGCCGGCCGCGGCATCGGCCGCGCGACTGCGCTCGTGCTCGCCGCCCGGGGGGCGCGCGTGCTCGGCGTTTCGCGGACCGAGGAGGAGCTCGCCTCGCTCGCCGCCGAGGCGCCTGTCGAGGTGCTGGTGGAGACGGTTGCCACCGAAGAGGGCTGTGAGCACGTCGTCGAAGAGGCTCACCGGAGGCTCGGGCCCGTCGAGATCCTCGTGCTGAACGCCGGGATCGGCTCGGCGGACGAGAAGCCCATCTGGGAGCAGGACCCCGCCGTGTGGCGCGCGACGATGGCGGTCAACCTCGACGGCCCCTTCTTCCTCACGCGGCTCGCCGCTCGAGACATGAAGGAGCGAGGCTGGGGCCGCATCGTCATGGTGAGCTCCACGTCCGGCGAGCTCGGCTCGCCGGCGAACTCGGCGTACACGGCCTCGAAGCACGGGCTCATGGGGCTCATGCGTGCGGTCGCGCAGGATCTCGGCCCGTTCGGCGTCACCTGCAACGCGGTTCTCCCGGGTTGGGTGCGGACGGCGATGGCCGAGCGCTCGGCCACGGTCGAGGCGGAGCGCCGCGGGATCACCGTGAATCAGGTCTGGGCCGAGCGCGACGCCGAGTACCCGGCCGGCCGGGTCGTCGCGGCCGAGGAGATCGCGGCGACGATCGCCTTTCTCGCGAGCGAGGAGGCCAGCGGCGTCAACGCCGAGGGGATCACGGTCGCGCTCGGCGCGGTGTGGTGAATCGAACGGCTTAGGATGGGCGCGTGAGCAAGGTCGCCTCCGAGCCGTTCGGCCTCTCCGACGAGCAGCGCGAGATCCAGGCGCTCTGCCGCGAGTTCGCGCAACGGGAGATCCGGCCGGTCTCCCAGGCCGTCGACGAGGCGGACACCGAGATGCCGTGGGGGGTCTGGTACAAGGCCGCCGAGGTCGGCATCACCTCGTTCATGCTCCCGGAGGAGTTCGGCGGCGGCGGCATGACCGACTGCCTCACCGGCTGCATCGTCCAGGAAGAGCTCTGCTGGGGCTGTTCCGGGATCGGGAACCTCGTCACCTCCGGCGGGTTCTTCGCGGAGCCTCTGCTGGCACTCGGAACCGACGAGCAGAAGCGCCGCTGGATCGAGCCACTGACCGGCGACAAGCCGGTGCTGACGGCGCTCGCCACGACCGAGCCCGGCGCCGGCTCCGACGCCGCGTCCATCCAGACCGCGGCGACGAAGTCCGGCGAGGGCTATGTCCTTCGCGGGCAGAAGAGCTGGATCTCGAACGGCGGCGTCGCCGACTTCTACGTCGTCTTCGCGACGGTGGCCCCCGGCACGCGCTCCAAGGGCGTGACGGCTTTCGTCGTCGAGAAGGACGATCCGGGAGTCAGCTTCGGCGCCCCCATGAAGAAGATGGGGCAGCGGGCGATCCTGAACGCGGAGATGTTCCTCGAGGACGTCGAGCTCTCGGCCGACCGGCGCCTCGGCGACGAGGGCCAGGGCTTCTACGGGCTCATGCACACGTTCGACCGCTCGCGCGTCACCCTCGGCGCGGCCGCGACCGGGCTAGCGCGCGCGGCGCTCGAGTATGCGGTCGAGTACTCCAAGTCCCGCGAGCAGTTCGGTAAGCCCATCGCCGAGCACCAGGCGGTTGCCTTCCGCCTCGCAGACATGGCGACGCGGGTGGATGCAGCGCGGCTCCTCGTGTGGCGCGCGGCCCGCAAGCTGGACGCGGGCGAGCCGGCCTCCCTGGAGGCGTCGATGGCGAAGCTCTTCGCATCCGAGACCGCGATGTGGTGCACCTGGGCCGCCGTCCAAACTCTGGGCGGCTGGGGCTATTCGCGCGAGTACCCGGTCGAGAAGTGGATGCGTGATGCCAAGCTCGAGGAGATCGAGGAGGGCACCTCCGACATCCAGCGCCTCATCATCTCGCGACGCCTTCTCGAGTCTTGAGCCGGGACCTCCGGCCGCTCTTCAACCCCCGTTCCGTCGCGATCCTCGGGGCCTCGAATGATCCCGCGAAGTGGGGGAACCGGCTGGCGCTCGGCGCGCTCAGGGGCGTGAAGCGCCGCTCGGTCTACCTGGTCAACCGAAACGGTGGCGAGATTCTGGAGCGCCGGGCCTACCCGTCACTTGCGGACCTCCCCGAGCCGCCCGAGCTGGTCGTCCTCTCGGTGCCCGCCGAGGGGTTCGAGGATGCCGTCGAGGCATCCCTCGCCGCCGGGGCCAAGGCGCTCGTCGGGATCACGACAGGGCTCGGCGAGACGGGTGACGAGGGCCGCGCTCGCGAGGCTGCCATCGTCGAGCGCGTACGCGCGGCGGGCGCCGTCCTGCTCGGGCCGAATTGCCTGGGGATCTTCGACGCGGACTCGAGCCTCGATCTCGGCTGGAGCGAGCTGCAGGGCGGTTCGATCGCGCTCGTCTCCCAGAGCGGAAATCTCGCCCTCGAGCTGGCCCTGCTTGCGGAGGACTACGGGCTCGGCTTCTCGCGGTTCGCGTCGCTCGGAAACCAGGCCGATCTCGAGGCCGGCGAGCTCGTCACGAGCCTGGTCGATCACGAGCCGACTCGCGTGATCGCCCTCTACTGCGAGGACTTCCGCGACGGGCGCGCATTTGCCCGCGCGGCGCAGGAGGCGGTCGAGGCCGGCAAGCCCGTCATCCTGCTCACTGTCGGTGCGGGGGAGGTCAGTGCCCAGGCGGCGCGGTCACACACCGGCGCCCTGGTGAGCAGCGGGACCGCCGTCGAGGCTGCCTGCCGCGCGGCGGGCATGCAGCGCGTGCGTTCGCCGCGGGAGCTCATCGACCTGGCGCAGGCCCAGCTCGCGCGGGTCAAGCCGCGCGGGCCGAGAGTCGTCATCGTCGGGGACGGCGGCGGCCACGGGATCGTCGCCTCCGACGTCGCAGCTGCCGAGGGCCTCGCGCTTCCGGCGCTCTCGACCGAGCTGCAGGGGCGGATCGCGCCGCATCTGCCCGACGCGGCGCCGACGCGCAATCCGGTCGACTTCGCCGGCGCGGGCGAGCAGTTCCTCACCATCTTCGAGGAGGTGACGAGGATCATCCTCGAGTCGGGCGAGGTGGACGCCGCGCTCGTGACGGGCTATTTCGGCGGCTACAGCGAGTTCTCGGACCAGTTCCAGGCCCAGGAGACCGAGGTCGCCCTCGGCATGGCCCGCGCGGCCGCCGAGAGCGAGCGCGCACTCGTTGTCCAGTCGATGTACCCGCGTTCGCCGTCGCTCGTCGCCCTGCGGGAGGCAGGTGTGCCCGTCTATCGCGAGATCGAGGCGGCTGCCTGGTCGCTGGCGCGGCTCGCGGACCAGGCCGAGCAACCCCCGCAAGGTGTCCCCGAGCTTCCGCCCCCCGCGCCCGCGGGACCGGTTCCTGGCTACTGGGAGGCACGCGAGCTCCTCGGTGGCGCCGGGATCGCCGTTCCGCCCGCGCAGCGAGTCGCCGACCTGGAAGAGGCCCGCGCGGCCGCGTCCGAGCTCGGCTATCCGGTCGTGGTCAAGGCGCTCGGGCCGTTGCACAAGTCGGACGCCGGCGGCGTCGCGCTCGGGATCGAAGACGAGCGGGGCCTCGAAGAGGCGTTGGCAGGGATGGCAACACTGTCTGCCGAAGGGTACTCCGTCGAGCGGATGGCGCCCGTTCCCGAGGGCGCCGAGCTCATCGCGGGCTGCCTCCGCGACCCGCGCTTCGGCCCGATCGTGCTCGTCGGGATCGGCGGGATCTACGCCGAGCTGCTCGACGACACCGCCGTCGCACTGGCCCCGGTCGATCGCGCGCAGGCACAAGGGCTCATCCGCTCATTGCGGGGGGCCGCGATCCTCGAGGGGACGCGCGGGCGGCCCGCGCTCGACAAGGCCGCCGCGGCGGAGGCGATCGCAGCCCTTTCCGTCCTGGCGGCGACGCGCCCGGACCTCGCCGAGATCGAGATCAACCCCCTGCTCGTGACGCCGTCTGGCGCGCTTGCCCTCGATGCGCGAGCGCTGAGCGGGGAGAATGGCGCCGTTGCTCGCTGAGGGAACATTCGACGGGAAGGTCGCGGTCGTCACCGGCGGTGGCAGCGGTCTCGGCCGCGCCTTCGCCCTCGAATTCGCACGTCTCGGGGCCGGGGTCATCGTCGCCGGCCGCCGGCCCGAGCCGCTGGAGGAGACCGTCGGTCTCATCGAGGGGCAGGCCGGGAAGGCGTCCGCGCAGCCGACAGATGTGCGGGATCCGGAACAGGTGGACGCCCTCGTCGCCGCGGCGGTCGAGAAGTTCGGCCGCGTCGACGTCCTCGTGAACAACGCGGCGGGCAACTTCGTCGTCAAGGCTGAGGACCTGTCGCCGAACGGCTGGCGGGCGGTGGTTTCCATCGTCCTCGACGGCAGCTTCCTCTGCTCCCGCGCAGCCGGGCGGCAGATGATCGAGCAGGGCGGTGGCGGTGCGATCCTCAGCGTGATCGCGAGCTACGCCTGGACGGGCGGGCCGGGCACCATCCACTCCGCCGCCGCGAAGGCGGGCATCGTCGCGATGACCAAGACCCTGGCGGTCGAGTGGGCTCCGCACGGGGTCCGCGCGAACTGCATCTGCCCGGGCCCGGCAGACACCGAGGGCGCAGGCCAGGCGCTCTGGCCGACCGAGGAAGACCGAAAGCGCGTCGCGACGACCGTTCCTGCGGGCCGGCTGGCGACCCCGGAGGAGGTCGCGTGGTGGGCGACCGCGCTCTGCTCGCCGTACGCGGACTACATCACCGGCGAGACGCTGACGATCGACGGTGGGCACTGGCTCGAGCAGGAGTCGTACATGCCGGCGCTCGGCAAGACGCCGCGCTCCTAGGTAGGAGCGGCGCTCTCCTCGACCTGCTCTTCGCCCTTGAGGGAGGGCGCGTCCCCGATGCCGGAGGGCAGCACCCGGAGGGCTTCGGGTGGGAGATAGAGCTGCACCGGAGTCCCCTGCTCGTAGGGAATCGCTCCGCCCGTGTTCTGGACGAGAGCCTGCAGCGACTCGCCGGTCGCCGCGCGCACGATCACCTGGATGGCCGAGCCGACGTAGACGACGCGTTCGACCATCCCCGGGACGCGGTTCGGGCCGGAAGCAGAGCCGTGCGGCTCGAGCTCGATCCGCTCGGGCCGGATGACGATCTTGGCCTCGCCGGTGACGTCGAGCTCGGTGCCGCGCGTCTCGAGCTCGTAGCCGTCGACGGCGACCTTGCACGCGCTCGCTCCGGCGCTGACGATCCGCGCCTGCATGAGGTTCGAGACGCCGAGGAAGTCGGCGACGAAGAGCGTTTCCGGATCCTCGTAGACGTCGCGAGGATTGCCGACCTGCTCGATGTGCCCGCCGTTCATGACCGCGAGACGGTCGGACATCGTCAGCGCCTCCTCCTGGTCGTGCGTGACGTAGAGGAAGGTGATGCCGACCTCCTGCTGCAGCGACTTGAGCTCGATCTGGAGCGCCTTGCGGAGCTTCGCGTCGAGGGCGCCGAGCGGCTCGTCGAGGAGGAGCACGGCCGGGTTGAGCACGAGGGCGCGGGCGAGCGCGACACGCTGCTGCTGGCCGCCGGAGAGCTGCGAGGACTTGCGCCGCTCGTACCCCGAGAGCTGCACGAGCTCGAGCGCCTTGCCCACTCGCTCGCGGATCTCCTGCTTGGGCCGCTTCGCGCGCTTCAGGCCGAACGCGATGTTGTCGTACACGTTCAGGTGCGGAAAGAGGGCGTAGTTCTGGAACACCGTGTTCACGTTCCGGTGGTGCGGCGGTGTGTAGGCGACGTCGGAGCCGTCCAGCAGGATCTGGCCGGAGGTCGGCCGCTCGAAGCCGGCGATCATCCGGAGCGTCGTCGTCTTCCCGCAACCCGAGGGGCCGAGGAGGGAGAAGAACTCGCCGCCCGGCACGTGCAAGTCGATGCCGTCGACGGCGGTCACCTCCGCGAACTCCTTCCTCAGCTTGTCCAGTTCGATCTCGCCGCGTGCCAAATGGGCCTCCGAAGCTAGGTCAGGTTGAACGCGCCGCCGATGTCCTCCGCCGCCTTACCCATGCGCCGTTCTCCGCGGGTGAAGAGGCGCCACAGGAGGAAGCCGGCGGTGACGATGAGGAGGGTCGACAGCATCATGATCGTCGCGATCGCGTTCACGGACGGTAACGGCGCGGCCCGCGTCGCGGCGTAGATCTGGATCGGGACGGTGTCCGTCCCGCCGCCGCTCGAGAGCCACTGGCTGATGACGAAGTCGTCCGCGGAGATGGCGAACACGACTGCGGCGGAAGCGACGATGGCGGGAGTCAGCAGCGGCAGGAGCACGCGCGTGAGGGCGATGAACGGCGACGCTCCCAGGTCCGCGGCGGCTTCCTCGTACTGCCTGCCGATCGAGAACAGCCGCCCGCGTACGATCACGACGACAAACGAGATCGAGAACGTGATGTGGCCGAGGATCTGGGCGATCGTTCCCGTGTGGATGAACGTGAAGACATGGGTGAAAACGAGAAGAAGGGACACGCCCATGACAATCTCGGGCGTGACCAACGGGAAGAGCATGATGAAATTGGAGGTGCCCGAGCCGCGCCCGCGCCAGCGGGCGAGGCCGAGGGCGAGGAGCACCCCGATCGGCACGGCGATGAGGACGTCTGCGCCGGCGAGCTTGAAGCTCTGCACGAGGGCATGGCGGAGCGTCGGGTCGTGCCAGACGGAGTCCACTGGATCGCCCCAGTACCAGCGCCAGGAGAACGAGTCCCAGACCGTGCGCGAGCGCGTGGCGTTGAAGGAGAACTGCACCGCGATGAGGACGGGCACGATCGACCAGAGGATGTAGGCCCAGGTGAAGACGACCAGGAAGCGCGGCTTTCCCCATGGATTGCGAACCCAGCCCCGTATCCGGGTGAACGTCGAGGGGCGCTCCCTCGCGCGGGGCTCGGCGACTGCGGTCATAGCGCCCCCACCGCTCCGACCTCACGCTGGGCGCGGTGGATGCTCCACATGTAGTAGAGCATCAGGACCGTCAGGAAGGCAGCGAGGACGATCGTAAGCGCGGCTCCGATTGTCGGCTGCGGACCGCCGTGGAAATACAGGTCGATCTGGTTCCCGATCAGCGACGTGCTCGGCGCGCCGGAGACGATGTTCGGGGTGTAGTAGTCGCCGAACATCGGCAGCGTGATCAGCACCGCGCCGCCGAGAATCCCGGTCTTCGAGAGAGGAAGAGTGACCGTGCGAAAGGCCGAGAACGGGCTCGCGCCGAGATCCCGCGCTGCTTCGAGGTGGCTGCGGTCGATGCGGTCGAGCGAGGCGAAGAGGGGGAGGATCAGGTACGGGATGTAGCCGTAGACGAGCGCGAAGACGACCGTCGACGCACTCCCGCCGAGCCAGTCCCGCGGCTGGCTCAGGACGTGGGTGAACATGAGGAAGCGATTGACGTAGCCATCCGCTTGCAGGAGGTTCACCCAGGCGAGCATCCGCATCATGTAGCTGATCCAGAGGGGCAGGATGATCAGGATCAGGATGACGCCCTTCCACCGCCCCGCGTGGCGCGCCGTGTAGTAGGCGACCGGGTATCCGATCAGCAGGCAGAGACCCAGCGAGGCGACGACGTAGACGATCGTCCTGATCCCGACGTCGAACCAGATCCCTCCCGGCGCGAGCCGGCCGAAAACCTCGTTGAGCCACCCGACGTTCCACTCGAGCGGGTTCCAGATCGGAACCGGTTGGAAGAGAATCGGATCAACGGTTCCAAACGCGACCCCGAGGACCGCGTAGAACGGAATGACGAAGAGAAGAACGAGCCAGATAACGCCCGGGAGCGCAAAGCTCGGCCACAACCAGCGCCGGTACACGACGTCCTAGCGCTCGCGCCCTGGCCCCGTCAACTGCCGCCTCCGGCCAGGAAGTTCGAGTAACCGTCCTCCCACAGCTGCTGTCCCGTAGACGTGAGCGTTCCGTACTGGAGAGAGTCCGGTCCGATGTCCTCGTTCGTCAGAACGCTGTTCGCGAGGTGCTCGGGCACCACGCCGTCCTTCACCAGAGTGCTCGGATCGATCTCGTTCAGCGGCGGCTGGTAGCCGTTGAAGTCGACGAAGTTCTCAGTGGCGACGCCGTTGTCGAGGAGGTAATTGAGGAAGAGGTGCGAGAGCACCGGCTTTTTCGTCGTCGAGCAGATCGCGAAGCAGTCGTTCTGGACCGGCACCTGTCCGTGCGGGGCTTTCCAGTAGCCGAGGGCGCTCGCCGGCGTCCCCTTGGGGAGGTAGTAGATGTAGCCCGCGATCATGTCCCCCGACCACGCCTGGTGGAGCCAGCTCGAGCCTTCCGGGATCGACTGGTACTGAATGTCGTCCACCTTGATGTTGCAGACGCCGTAGAGCTCCTTCAGGTCTGCGACAGCCTGGTTGACGAGTGCCGGGTCTTCGGTGTTGATGTCCGTGATCCCCTTGCGCAGGAGCGCCATGCCGATCGTCTCGCGGTTCTCGGAGAGGAGCGCCACCTTGCCCTTGTAGGCCTGGGACTCCCAGAAGATGTCCCACGGCTGCTGCATGCCGGCAATGTCCTCTGTGATCTTGTCCGTCCGCCACGCGATTCCGGTCGCGTAGCAGGTGTACGGCACGGTGTAACGCGATTCGCCGTCGTAAAAGGGGTCGACGAGCTGCGGCCAGATGTTCGCCTGCAGGTTCGGGATGTAGTCGAGGTTGAGCGGCTTGATCAGCTTGCCGGCGACACCGATGTCGAGCGTGTCGGGCGTGATCTCCATGACGTCGGGCGTGACCGCGCCCGAAGCGAGCCGCTGAAGCCCAGAGTTGATGTTGTCGAACGGCGTGTACTGGACTTCGACGCCGTACTTCGCCCCGAACTCCTTTAGAAGCTTCTTGTAGAAGTAGGCGGGGTAGTTGTAGACGGTGAACGTGCCGCCGGTCTCGGGCTCGAGCCCGGACTCGATCGGGTCTTCCCAGCGCGGAAGGACCACGCGCTTGTCGGGCCGGGCGAGCGGCAGCCCCCCCGGGCCCAGGAGCTCACCGCCGGTGCCGGTGGCTTGAGGGACGCTGGTCGTGTTGCCGCACGCAGCGAGGAAGCTACCGGCTCCCGAGACTGCGAACGTGGCTCCGGCGGCGCGCGCAAGGAAGTCCCTTCTGCTCAGGGCGCCGCGCCGTTCCTTCGGATGGTGCGTCATGGAGTCCCCTCCTGAATTCAGTGGGCCGCGAGGTGGGGCACTGTCTCACGGACAGTGTGATTCTTTCAAGTGAGACGCGTGCCGGTCAGCTGAGATAGCTGTAGATCAACCGCTGGAAATGCTGAATCAGGTGCTCGCTCGTGGGGAGGAGCCGCCCATGCTCGACCATCCCCGACTCGAGGCCTGCGTGCACCGACTCGACGAGCCCGTTGTCCTCGAGGCCGACCTGCTCGTTGAAGGCGATCATCTCGTCGATCGTCTTCTCCGGCACGTCCTCGGAGAAGAAGTAGTCGTAGGTTCCGAGAGTGCGCCGCTCGTCGATCGGGAACCACGCGCCGGCGTTCATGTTCGGCGGCCCGGGGATGATGTCGACGGTGAAGTTCGGGAAGACGAAGACCGACGTGCTGCGGTCGATCTCCCCGGTCGGGTCGTAAGGCGCGGCCTTCCTGCCCTCGAGCACGGACGACCGCACCGGTCCCTTCTGCGTGGACACGTAGCCCGAGGACGCGAGCGCGTACTCGTCCGGGTCGACGTTGATCACCGATGAGAAGCCGGGGTGCGCGACCGGGCAGTGGTAGCACTCGAGGTAGTTCTCGACCGCGATCTTCCAGTTCGCCTCGATGACGAACTCGCCGCGGTGGTGGAACTTGAGGCTGTCGAGGTCAATGCCCGTCTCCGCGACGGTCTCGGGCAGGACGCCGAGCGTCTCGCCGAGCGAGTCGGCCTCGAGGTCGACGTTCACGAAGATGAACGGGCCCCATGTGCCCACCTGGACGGGGAAGAGCGAATAGTTGTCGGCGTCGAAGCCGGGCTCGCGCTCGGAGCGCGGCGCCTTGAGCAGGCAGCCGTCGAGCCCGTAGGTCCACGCGTGGTAGGGGCACTGCAGCGTCTCGCGGTGGCCCGATCCCTGCATGACGACGTGGCCGCGATGCCGGCAGACGTTGACGAAGCCCTTGAGCTCGCCGTCCTTGTCCCGGACGAGGACGACAGGGATGGTGCCTGCCTTGGTGGCGAAGTAGTCGCCCGGCTCGCTCACCGCGGCC
>DATEOR010000063.1:0-14763 GCA_035273885.1 Gaiellaceae bacterium | reverse complement strand
CGTCCGACCTCTCAATTGAGTTCGCCTTCCCGGCCTCGCCGGCGACACCACGCGCAACCGTGCTCGTCTTCGGTAGCGGCGGTGTGGCTGAGACCAAAGTCGCGCTGTCAAGCGGGGGCGGGGCGTTCGGGCCGATCGCGTTCACGCAAGGAACGGTGTCGAAGGTCGTCGTCGTGATGACGAACGCTGGCACTCGATTCAACTGCAACAAGGGCACGAATTTCTCGTGCCACGGTAATCCGCTCGACGATTCGAACAGCGCCGACTACAACCTGACGTTCAACGTCGGCTAGCGGCGCGAGCGCTCGATCGTCGCCGCGCTGTATGCAGCGGGCGCGTCTAGTTGCACTTCGGGCTTCCTGACCCGCACACGGACGCTGGAGACGTCGAAGCGCTCCACGAGCGCGTCCGCGACGGCGGCGGCGAGCGCCTCGATGAGGTTGAACCGGTGCCCGTCGGAGATCTCGCGGATGCAGGCGACGACCTGGGTGTAGTCGATCGTGTCGTCGAGGCGGTCGCTCCGCACGCCGGCGTCGTGGGCGACCAGCCAGACGTCGAACAGGAACCGCTGCCCGTCCTCCTGTTCCTCGGGAGTCGCGCCGTGGAAGCCGCGGAGCTCGAGCCCGTCGATCTCGATCTCCATCTGGCTCACGAGCTCACCTCCTCCAGGGCGCGGGCGGCCGCGAGACCCTCGACGTGCTCACGGACGTCGTGAACGCGGAAGATCGCCGCGCCACGCTCGTAGGCGTGAATAGCGACCGCGACTCCGGCCGAAACGGGGCCTGTGAGCGCGTCGTCGTCGCCGAGGAGCCGCCCGAGGAAGCGCTTGCGGGAGGCCCCGACCAGCACGGGCCGCCCTAGCGCCACGATCTCGTCCAGGCGAGCGAGAAGCTCGAGGTTGTGCTCCATGGTCTTCCCGAACCCGATTCCGGGATCGAGGCAGATGCGCTCCTCCCCTATTCCGGCGTCGGTGGCGAACTCGAGCCGTTCCTCCAGGAAGGCCTTCACGTCGGAGACGACGTCCTCGTAGCGCGGGTCGTCTTGCATCGTGCGCGGCTCGCCGAGCATGTGCATGAGGCAGAGGCAGACGTCGGAGTCGGCCACCACTCCCGCGAGCTCGGGGTCGCCGCGAAGTGCGGTGACGTCGTTCACCAGCACCGCACCGGCCGCGAGCGCCACCCGCGCGACCTCGGCCTTCGACGTGTCGATGGAGACGCGCGCCTCCGAGAGCGCCGCGAGGACTGGCTCCACGCGGCCAAGCTCCTCCGCCAGCGGCACTCCCTCGGCGCCAGGACGGGTCGACTCGCCGCCGATGTCCACGATCGCCGCACCTTCGTCGAGCATTCCGCGCGCCTCGGCGATCGCCGCCTGCGGATGGAGAAACGCCCCGCCGTCCGAGAACGAGTCGGGAGTCACGTTGACGACGCCCATGACACTCGGGCGGGGCAGCAGCTCATGGATGGACTCCTTCACCGGAGCTCTATCCTGCCAGAGTGATCGACCTCCATTCGCACGTGCTCCCGGCGATCGACGACGGCGCCCGGACGATCGACGACAGCCGCCAGCTCGCCCGCCGCGCGGCGAGCGAAGGAATCACGGCGATGGCGGCGACACCCCACGTTCGCGCCGACTACCCCACGACCCCTGACCGGATGGAAGCCGGGGTCGAGACTCTTCGGGTGGATTTCGCCGAGCAGCAAATCCCGGTCGAGATCCTCCATGGAGCGGAGATCGACCTGGATGCGATGCGCCAGCTCGGCCCGGACGACCTCCGGCGGTTCACGATCGCCCAGAGCGGCAGGTATCTCCTCGTGGAGTTCCCGTACATGGGCTGGCCGCTCGACCTCGAGCAAAAGCTTTTCGACCTCGCCCTCAACGGAATCGTGCCGATCCTCGCCCATCCCGAGCGAAATCGTGAGGTCCAGGCCGACCCACGCCGCCTCGCGCCGTTCGTCGGGCGGGGAGGGCTCGTGCAGGTGACCGCGGCTTCGCTCGAGGGACGAATCGGCCGGGGCTCGCGAAAAGCCGCGGAGGATCTGATCGAAGCCGGCCACGCCCACCTGCTTGCGAGCGACGCGCACACACCCGAAGTGAGGGAGGTCGGGTTAGCCGGCGCCGTGGAGGCCGTCGCGAACGACGAGCTCGCGCACTTCCTCACCGAGGAGGCGCCCGCGGCGATCGTCGCGGGCGAAGCGGTGCCTCACCCGCCTACGACGAGGCGACGCCGTAGATTCTTCGGCCGCTAGCTAAGCGCTAGCTCTCAGCCGGCTCCGGCGGCGGCTGCATCGTCGCGCCGGGGAGCGGGAACGGCCGCGGCTTGGGCTCGGTGCGCGGCTTCGGAGAGTCGGTCTCGGCAGGAGCGCTCGCCGACTCGTCCGGGAACACCGTCTCGGGGGCCTCGCCGGCGAGCAGGCGCTCGAACTGATCTTTGTCGATGGTCTCGCGCTCGATGAGGAGCTTGGAGATCTGGTGGAGGTCGTCCATGTGCTCGCGGAGGACGCTGAGCGCGCGCTCGTGCGCCTCCTCGATCACGCGGCGGATCTCGTCGTCGATCTCGCGGGCGATCTCCTCGGAGTAGTCCGGCTCGGCGCCCATGTCACGGCCGAGGAACGGCATGTCATGGTTGCGGCCGAGGACGCGCGGGCCGAGCTTCTCGCTCATGCCGTAGCGCATGATCATGTGCTTCGCCGAGCTCGTCACCTTCTCGAGGTCGTTGGCGGCGCCCGTCGTCACCTCGTTGAAGACGAGCTCCTCGGCGGCGCGGCCGCCGAGCGTCATGGCCATCTGGTCCATGAGGGCCGACTTCGTGGTCAGGAACTTGTCCTCGGCCGGAAGCGAGATCGTGTACCCGAGGGCAGCGCCGCGGCTGATGATCGAGATCTTGTGCACCGGATCGCAGTTGGGCAGGTAGTGGCCGACGAGGGCATGGCCCATCTCGTGGTAGGCGGTCACGTTGCGCTCGTGCTCGGAGAGGAGGCGCGTCTTCTTCTCCGGGCCGGCGATCACGCGCATGATCCCTTCCTCGAGCTCGGTCTCGCCGATCGTCTTCTTGCCGCGGCGCGCTGCGAGGAGCGCTGCCTCGTTCACGAGGTTCGCGAGGTCGGCACCGGTGAAGCCGGGCGTCCCGGCGGCGAGGGTGTCGAGATCGATCGAGGTGTCGATCGGCTTGCCCTTCGTGTGCACCTCGAGGATCTTCTTGCGCCCGTTGCGGTCGGGCCGGTCGACGACGATCTGCCGGTCGAAGCGGCCGGGCCGGAGAAGCGCCGGGTCGAGGATGTCGGGCCGGTTCGTGGCGGCGATGAGGATGATGTTGTCCTTCATCTCGAAGCCGTCCATCTCGACGAGGAGCTGGTTCAGCGTCTGCTCGCGCTCGTCGTGGCCGCCGCCGAGACCCGCGCCGCGGTGCCGGCCGACGGCGTCGATCTCGTCCATGAAGATGATGCAGGGGCTCGCCTGCTTCGCCTGCTCGAAGAGGTCGCGCACGCGCGAGGCGCCGACGCCGACGAACATCTCGACGAAGTCGGAGCCCGAGATGGAGAAGAACGGCACCCCGGCCTCGCCGGCGACCGAGCGCGCGAGCAGCGTCTTACCCGTGCCGGGCGGCCCGTAGAGGAGAACGCCCTTCGGGATGCGCGCACCGAGCGCCTGGAACTTCTTCGGGTTCTCCAGGAACTCCTTGATCTCTTGGAGCTCCTCGACCGCCTCGTCCACCCCGGCCACGTCCTTGAACGTGATCTTCGGGGAGTCGGGCGCCATGCGCTTCGCACGGCTCTTGCCGAAGCTCATCACCTTCGAGCCGCCGCCCTGCACCTGGTTCATCAGGAAGATCCAGAAGCCGAAGAAGAGGAGGAACGGCAGCAGGTAGGTGAGGATGTTCCACCACGCCGAGTTTCCCGTGCCCTTCGAGTCGAAGGGGATCGACGTCGACGCGTCCTGCAGCTTCTCCTGGAACGCGAACTGCGACTGGTCGGTCGGGTAGTTGACCTTGACCTTCTTCCCGTTCGTCAGATCGGCCTGGATCTCGCGGTTCTTCGGAACGAAGAGGACGCTTTCGATCGCGGTCGGGTTGTCCTCGACCATGGCGATCAGACCGCTGTAGGTCATCTTCTGGGTGTCGCTCGACCCTCCGGGCAGGAGCGTCCGCGAGGCCAGGAAGACCAGGAGGACGATGACGATCAGGGGGAAGAGTGCGCTGCGGAAGAAACGGTTCAAAGAGGTTCCTCTAGTCGGTTAACGGTAGCAGCCTGGATATTCGTTACAGCGAACCGGTCCGGTTTTTCAGACCGTGTCCTCCGCCTGCGCCGCGAGCTCGTCCCTGAGGACGCCCACGAACGGCAGATTTCGGTACCGCTCGGCGAAATCGAGGCCGTATCCGATCACGAAGCGGTTCGGGATCTCGAAGCCCACGTAGCGGCAGGCGACGTCGTTTTCACGGCGCTCCGGCTTGGTCAACAGGGCACACACGTCGAGCGAAGCGGGCTCACGGGCCTCCAGGTTGCGGAGCAGGTAGGAGAGAGTCAGGCCGGAATCGATGATGTCTTCGACAACGAGCACGTTTCTACCTTCGATCGAGACGTCCAGATCCTTGAGGATCCGGACGACCCCGGAGGAGTCGATTCCGGCTCCGTAGCTCGAGATCGCCATGAAATCGACCTCGCAGGGGATGTCGATCGAGCGCATGAGGTCGGCCATGAAGAAGATCGCGCCCTTGAGAACGCCGATGAGGAGCAGGTCATCGCCGCGATAGTCGTCCGAGATCTGCGCGCCGAGCTCGGCGATGCGCACGTGCAGCGTCTCCTCGTCGATGAGGACCTCGCTGACCGCCGACCCGAGCTCGTTCACCTGACTCACTCGCGCTCCTCTCCCACGGCGTCCTCCCAGCCCGGCGCCGTCGCGATTCCCGGGACGACGACGACCTCGTCGCCCTTGACGACCAGCGGCCAGGCCTCACGCTCGGAGCGCGGGATCTTCGCGTCCACGAAGAGGTCCTGGATCTTCTTCCCGCGCGAGGCGAGCCGGTCGCCGGCCCGCCACGACCTCACCCAGAGGCCGTCGCGGTTCGGCCGCAGGCGCCACGGGCCCCAGGAGACGGGCCCGTCCAGCCGGACGGGGGCTCGTTCGAGCCAGACGCTCCCGTATTCCCTTACCGCCACCCGGCCGTCACCTAGATCGACTCGCTTGGCACCTGCCCGCGAGCCGAGCAACTCTAACAGCGCTCTCTCGATCGGCCTAGGCAGCTCCGGGGCCGGTTCTGCCGCTCGGAGGACATTCTCCTCCGCGACCGGATGCAGTCGGCGGAGCGCGGGCAGGATCTCCCGGCGGATGAGGCCGCGCACCGTGTGGTCGTTCGTGGAGTCGACGCGGAACGCGAGGCCCTCGGCGCGGCAGTACGCCTCCGTCTCGTCGCGCCACACGGTCAGGAGCGGCCTGACGACGCCATCGGCGCGCTTCGCCCGGATTCCCGTCGTCGTCCCGCTCGCCGCGAGCCGGTAGAGGACGGTCTCGACCTGGTCCGAAGCCGTGTGCCCGGTGGCGCGAACCCGGTCGGTGGCGAAGGAGTAGCGCAGGTCGCGGAGCTCCTCCTCGGAGCCGCTTCCGAGCGGCGGAGCCTCTACGACGTCGGCCCCGAGAACCTCCCGGCAGAAGCGGGCGTCCTCCTCGGACTCGGCGCCGCGGAGCCTATGGTTGACGTGGAGCGCGCCGGCGCGGTAGCCGAGGGCCCCAAGCGCATGCCAGAGGCAAGTCGAGTCCGCGCCGCCTGAAACCAGGCAGACAACGTCCCCGCCCGGCGGAATGAGCTCGTGCCGGCGGATGTGCTCTTCGATCCGTGCGCGAAGCGCAGCGGCGTCCACGAACCAATTTTACGGCGTAGCCGCCTCGCTCAGAGCAGGGGACCGACATCGCATCCTTGCTTGTAGAGCGCGGGCTGAGCCTGCGCGAGGACGTCGTGGGCGAAGTTGGCGAGCCCATACGCTCGGAACATGCGCTCGCCGGCGTCACCGCCCTTGGCCTGGATGGTGACCGCGGTGCCGTACTCCTGGAACATCGCGTCCAGATAGCGCTGCGCCGTCTGCAGCGACGGGTCCTTCGGATCGGCGTGCTGGATCCGCACCGCGGCGTCGAACGCCTGCCGGGAGACGTCCTTCGCCTCGGCTGCCCCGCTCTGGTAGTCGGCGTGCAGCACGCCCAGGCCGGTCATGTCCGTCGACGCGGTCTGGATGAACTTCTGATCAGTAGGGCCACAGCTGTGCCCGTGCGCCATCTGGCTGCCGCCGCAGCCGGTAGAGAGCGCAACGAGAACGAGCGTCGCCGCAATGACGCCGATTCGCCGCAAGATGCACGGATCATCGGCTGCTCAGAGGAGGGCCGCCATCACCCGTTTCGGGGTGCCTGTGTGCGGATCGTCACTACTCGAAGATGAGTGAGCGGTACGCGCCCACTCGCCGCATGGCGATCGAGTCGTAGAGCGCGATCGCGGGCGTGTTCTCGGGCCGCACGAAGAGGCAGACGGAAGGCGTCCGCGCGAGGAGCAGGCGGCAGAGATCGGCGAGCCCGCGCTTGCCGAAGCCATTGCCGCGCACGGACGGATCGACCCAGACCTGCTGCAGCTGGACGGTGTGGTCCGTCCACGCGGACGCCTCCGCCTTGAAGAAGACCGTCCCATCCTCCTCCCAGAGCCAGCTCCTGCCCTCCTCGATCTGCGTTCGGGTGCGCCATTCGAAGAGCGCCGGGTCGCGGGCGTAGGCGTCGATGCCGACCTCCTCGAGGAACGCTGCCGCCGACGTGCGGATCAGCAGGTCGAGATCGTGGAGAGTTGCGGGCCGAAGCGCGGAGCTTCCGGCGGCGGGCTCCTGGTCCAGCACGTAGACGGGCTGCCCCGGCCGGTCTTCGCGGACGCTTGGAAGGTGGTCGCGCGCCGCCTCCCACAGATCGGTGACCGCGCGCTCGTCTCCGATGAGCATACGGGGGCGCGAGCGCGCGGCGACCTTCGCGAACGCTCCGGCGCCCTCGCCGGAAGGGACGAGATTCGCGCCCAGATGACAGACGGCGACGAGCTCGCTTCCCTCACGGAGAGCGACGAAACGCCCGAGGCCGCGGCGCGCCACGTCCTCCAGGAAGACCCGTTCGATTGGTTCCCGCCCGCAGAACTCGAGGATCTCCTCGAGCGAAGGCCGCTTGACCAGGCGCGGCATTGCCGGGGACGATAACCCGCATGCCCATACATGTCAGAGCAGAGAAAGGCGATTACGCGGAGGCGTGCCTCGTCCCGGGCGACCCTCTGCGCGCCAAGTACATCGCAGAGAACTTCCTGGAAGGCGCCGAGCAGAAGAACTGGGAGCGCGGGATGCTCGGGTACACCGGTAGGTTCAACGGCAAGCCCGTCTCCGTGCAGTCGACCGGAATGGGGTGTCCGTCCGCCGCGATCGTGATCGAGGAGCTCGTCATGCTCGGCGTGAAGCGCATCCTCCGGATCGGCACCTGCGGCGGCCTGCAGCCCGACCTGAAGCTCGGAGACCTCATCGTTGCGGTGTCCGCCATCCCACAGGACTCGACCGCCGTCCACTACCTTGCCGGCGACGCGCACACACCGACCGCCGACTGGGAGCTCGTGCACGGAGCCGTGCATGCGGCGAAGGAGCTCGGGAAGCCTGTGCGTGTCGGCCCGATCGCCTCGAGCGACATCTTCTACGATCCCGACAAGGACAGGGCGAAGCGCTGGTCCGAACGCGGGATCCTCGCCGTCGAGATGGAGGCCGCCGTGCTCTTCACCCTGGGCGCCCTCCGCGGCTTCAAAGCGGGCTGCCTGCTGACCGTCAGCGACGTCGTGGTCGAAGGCGAGTTCGTGCGCATCACGGACGAGGAGATGAAGGCGGCCGTCGACCAGATGACCGAGCTCGCCCTCGGCACCGTCACCGGTTGACCGACACCGTCTTCCTCGTCAACCCGGCTTCGGCCAACGGCTCGACCGGGCGGGCCTGGCCGGAGATTGCCCACCGGGCAGCCGCGGCCGGGCTCGCCGGCGAGGCGCTCTTCAGCGAGGGGCCCGGGGGGATCGCCAAGGTCGCCGAGCGCGCCGCCGGGATGGGCGCGACGCGAGTCGTGGTCGTCGGCGGGGACGGCACCGTGAACGAGGCAGTGAACGGGTTACTGTCCGTCGGCGTCGGCAAGGAGGTCGAGCTCGCGGTCATCCCGCGCGGCACCGGAACCGATTTCGTCCGCACCTTCAAGATCCCGACGAACGTCGACGAGGCGATCGCCATCGCGCGCGACGGCGCCGTGCGAGCGATCGACGCGGGCAGGGTCGACTACCGCGCCTGGGACGGCTCAGCCGGGCGCGCGTTCTTCGTCAACGTCGCCAGCGCGGGCATGAGCGGCGCGGTGGCGATGAGGGCGAACTCGACGTCGAAGGCGCTCGGCGGAAAGGCGTCGTTCCTGTGGGCGACGCTGGCCGTCTTCGCGCGCTGGCGCAACGTCGAGGTCTCCGTGGAGGTCGGCGACCAGCACCGTGCGGGCAGCATGCTCGACGTCATCGTGGCCAACTGCGAATGGCTCGGCGGCGGGATGCACATGACGCCGAACGCAAAGCCGGACGACGGCCTCTTCGACGTCCTCCTCATCGGAGACGTGACGAAGCGCGACCTCGTCCAGACGCTCCCGAAGATCTATCGGGGAACCCACCTCCCGCATCCGAAGGCGGAGGAGCTCCAAGGGGCAACGGTACGCGTGGATTCCGAAACTCCGCTCCCCGTCGAGCTCGACGGCGAGCAACCCGGGACGACGCCCGTGACCTTCCAGGTCGTCCCCGACGCTCTCCGCCTGCGCGTGCCCGTCTAGAAAGCCTGCGCCCAGGCTGCGGAAAGCCGGTCTCGGTAGAAGACCCAGAGAAGTCCCGCGACGAGGAGAAGCACGACCTCGTCGAGCGGGCCGGGAACCGGAAGCAGGCCGAACAGGGCGAGGCCGCGCAGCGGCCGCGGAATCCTGTCGTCGCGCGCCAGAAGGCGCGCCGCACCCACGGCCCGCCTCACGGCCCTAGGAAGCGCTCGAGCCGCGACCCGTTCCGCCGCCGATCGAGCGGCCGGGAGCCGGCGACGGTGCCTTGCCGGCGGCCTTCTTCGTCGTCGTGCTCTTCTTAGCGGTCGGGGTCTTCTTCGTCTCGGACTTCTTCGCGGTCGCCTTCTTGGCTGCGGGCTTGCTCTCGGTGGACTCGAGCTTCGCCAGGCGACGCTCGAGCCGCTCGATCTGCTTGCGGAGCTCCTTGAGCTCGTCCGCGGCGGCGAGCCCGGCCTGCGCCACCGCGCCGCGCGCGCTCTGGTCGATTCGCGTCTTTGCGTCCATGACCCGGCCAAGAGCGTCCGTCACACGCGGGTTCTTGCTCAGCTCCTCGACGAGCTTGGTCACGGCTTCCTCACCTCGCCCGGCAAGCCGATTGAACGTTCCGCCGTCGTTTGGCTTGTTGCTTGCCATCAGATCCCTCCGTTCGCTTTCGAAGGGACCTTACCCGCACAGGCTCCGAGGCTAAGCGTGAGCCAGGCGCTTCCTGACCTCGCGGCCGGCGAGTAGCCCGAGACCGAGCAGGATCAGGATCGGCGCGGCGACGGCGATCCCGATGAAGATCCACCCGACGACGGTGAGGAATGCGGAGCCCGCAGTCGCCCACGCGCCGACAATACTGAACCCGTCGCCCTTCGGCGGGGCGGCGACGAGCTCGTGCATGCTCAGCGAGATCGTCGCGAAGGCGACGCGGTTCTCGAGGTATTGCAGCCGGCCGCGTGCCTGCTCGAGGTCGAGCTGCACCTGGGAGAGCTGGCTCTGGACGGCCAGCGCGGCAGGAACGTCGTGGGCGCGCTGCAGGAGCTCGAGGAGCTGGGCCTCGACCGCGCGCAGTTGGCGGATCCGCGCGTTCAGGTCGACGAACTCCTTCGAGACATCCTGGCCGCTCTCTTCCAGCCGCTCGACCTTGCCGAGCCCGCGCAGCCGCGAGAGGGCCGCGTCGTAGCTCTCGGCGGGAATCCGCATGACGAGGGAGCCTTCGGCAATCCGTTTTCCGCTTCCCTGCGAGGCAAACGACTCGACGACGAAGCCCCCAAGGGAATCGGCGACGACGTGCGCCTCGCCCGCCTTGTCGTCGAAGCTGCCGTGGCCGATCCCGACCTGGAGAGTTGCGGTCTTCACGATCTGCGGCCCGATCTGCGGCACCGCAGAGACCTGGGCGGCGCCGTCGGCCGCTTTCGAGCCGCCGCCAGCCGGGCTCGCATCGACGGACCCTTCCGAGGCTTCCGCGCCTCCCCCGCCGGTCGAGCCGGCAGAGCTCTCCGAGCCTCCGGAGCTACATGCGCTCAGCGCGAGCGCCAGGACGATGGGGACGAGCAGCGCCAGCTTCTTCATTTCCGCCTCCTTGGTGACGCTTGCTTCGACACCTCTGAGGCTGAGAAAGTTCCCGGCCCATGGACGGCTACCACTTCTCGGTCGACCTGCGCGTCCGTTTCAGCGAGACGGACGCGCAGGGAATCGCCAACAACGCCGTCTATCTGAACTGGTTCGAGGTCGCCCGCGTGACGTATCTCGGACGCTTCCCGGGCGGCTACCGCGGGCTCATCGAGCAGGGCGTCGAGGCGCTCACGATCGAGGCCTACGTCCGCTATCTCGCGCCGTGCGGCTTCGACGACGAGCTACGGATCCACACCCGCGTCACGCATCTGCGCGGAGCCCGGTTCCGCTTCGAGTACGTGGTGGAGCGGGTGAACGACCCCGAGGCGAAGATCGCCGAGGGTTGGACCGGCCACGCCTGTGTCGACGCGACCACGTTACGCCCGACGCGGATGCCGGCCTGGCTGGCCGAAGGGATCGCCGAAGCCGAACGGGGCTAGTGGCCGGTGGTCGTGCCGTTCGACGTCGTCGTGCCCGTGCTCGTCCCTGTGTGCGTGGGCTTCGTCGACGTCGACTCCACGGGCACCGGCTTCGTGCCGACGCGGACGACCTTGGGCTCGGCCAGATAGTTCGAGTACCACGTGGTGTCGAAGAGAAGCTTGCCCTTCGCGTCGTAGACCAGCCGCCGAACCGAGACCGAACGCGAGGGCTGGCCGTACTCCTCGACGACCTTCTCCCCGACGTAGAGGTCGGAGTCGGGCTCGCGCTTCACCGGAGCCGGGCCCGTCTCCTTGAGCGGCGAGGTCTGCGTCTCGACACGGCGGTGGAGCGGCGTCCCGAACAATCGCACCGTGAGCGACGAGGAGCCGACGATCGTGCGAAGGAGGATCCAGTGGTCCGAGTCGTTCTGGAAGGTAAGGTCGGTGTCGGGGTAGTTGACCGTCGCGTCGCGGCCGAGCGGGTAGTGGTCGATGTAGAGGGCGTGGTTCGTTCGTGACGTGATCGGGAGCCCCGCCTCGAACGCTGCGTTGAAGACCGTTGTCGAGACCTGGCAGACGCCCCCGCCGAGGCCGGTCTTGAGCTCTCCGTTGATGATCACCGGCGCCTCGAGGAAGCCTTGGGCCGCGTTTCGCTCCCCGGTCGTCTTGTTGAAGGAGAACGTCGAGTGCGGCGCGATCAGGTGGCGGTCGATCAGCTGGGCGACGAGCTGCACGTTGTGGATGCGGTTCGCGTCGCCACCGTAGAAGGTCGTGTAGCGCCCGACGAGGCCGGTGATGCCCATGGTCTTCGCCTTCTCGGTGGAGAGCTTGGGCTCCGCGGCGACGACCACGATCTCCGCCGTGCGGTTGACCGTCCGTAGCGCCGCGGCGAGCAGCGTCTTCTCCGTGGCCTCGACGTCGAGCTTGCGGCCGTCCCGGGACGGGATCATGTGCGCCTTCCCGGCGTCGTCGACGCTGAAGTCGACCTCGCGCGGGGCGCGCGCGACGGCGCGGCTCAGGTTGTCGAAATACTCCTTGGCCTCGGGACCGCCGATGTGCAGCTGGCGCTCGCCGTCGTGGGGCAGCTCGAGGAACGACGCCATCTGGTCCGGCGTGACCGTCAGGTGCACACCCTTGTAGGCGAAGGTGACCGGGCCCGAGAGCGCCATTCGGACCTGCTCCGCAACCGCCGCCAGGGCGTCCCTTCCCACCGCCGGAGGCGTGGTCTTGATCGGCAGGGCAACCGCCCCCTCCCGCTCCAGCGAGGCGAGTGCGGCGACCATTGTCGCCCCCGCGGCCTCCGTCTCGAGGCTGCGGCTGGCCTCTCCGGGGATCACGACCGGCTGGCCGTTCCGGAGGACGATCGCGGCCTCGCGCCCGTCCACCTCGACCTGCTTCGCGATCACGCGCAGCTGGCGCTCGAGAGCAGCGGTGTCCGCGTGCGCCGTCGGCTCGACGTCCGAGCCTAAAAGACGTAGCTGCAGGCGCTTGAGCCCGCGAAGCGGAGCCGTGCCGTCACCTCGGTCGAGCGCCTCGTCCGAAGCGGCGGCCCAGTCGCCGCGCACGGCAAGCTGTGCCGGCGCGATTGACCAGCGGCGGCCGGCTCCCGTGAAGACGACCGGCTCGGCCGCCAGCGCGTGAGCCCGCGCGTCGAGCTTCGCCTCAGCGCCGGCGGCGGAGAGACCACCTACGTCCTGGCCCGAGACCGTGACACCGTCGGCGACGACGTCGGGATTTCCTGCGTAGACAAAGCCGACGACCACGACTCCGAGGAGCAGAACGCCCGAAGCGGCGACGATCGTCTTCCACCTGCGCCGGACCACCGCAAGGCGGTCCCGCCGTGCACGGGACCTCCGGCCCTTGCGGACCGAACCGACGCCGGCCTCCGCCCTCATCGAAGGGCTCGACTCTACCAACCGCCGCCGAGCGTCTCGGACGCTACGGACCGGGCTGAAGCGGGACCCGAACCTGCGCGATGCAGGAGAGCGACCCGTCCTGCTCCGAGAAGTCGACGGCCTCGAGGGTGCCGGCCTGGCTGCGTCGCACGCCGTACGCGAGCGTCCGGTGCCACTGGCCGGCGGCGGCCGTCACGGGCCGCATGGCGATGACCGTTCCGCGCCGGTTTCGGAGCTGTGCCTGGAACATGTGCTCGAAGAGATCGTTCTCCGAGCCGTGGACGACCACCTTCCCCGGCGAACCATTGACCTGGTCGATGCTGAGGCAGCCGCCCTGCGGAGCCACCGGGAACTCGGCCGCCGCCGTCGGAGGGCGCGCCTTCCAGAGATCGATGACGAGCCGCTCCGGCGAGTGGAGGACGTTGTGCTCCAGGTACTTGAAGCGATGCAACCTGGCCCTCAGCTTGACGACGACGGACCCGGACCTCTGGACGACGCGGGCGCTGACGCCTTCGGCGGTGAGCGGCGCAGCGCTCGTCGTCACGCCCGGGGCGGTGACGACGACCCGCGAGCGCCCGTCGCGCGGAAGCGGGTCAGGCGACTCCGTGTCGTTGGAATGGAGCGTCCCGCCGCTGAAGTCGACGACCACGCGGACGAACGCGGGGTGGTTTGCGATGCGGATCTGCGTCGCCGTGAGCGCCGCGGACGCGGCGGCGGGAACCGCCCACGCGAGGGCGACGAGGAGAGCCGAGACGAGGACGATTCGCCTCACACGGTCAGGAAAGCACTCCGCGGGCCGCGGCTCAAGGCACTTCACGAAGTCCTAACCGATGCCTGAACGCGAGAACGCGGCGCACGTGCTCGTCCAGGAGGCCGCGGCGGGCGAGTGGCACGAGCGCATCGATGACACGCTTCGCATCCGGGCCGTTGGTGAGGAGGACGAGGTCTGCTCCCGCGCGCACGGCGAGCTCGGCGGAGGTGACGGCCGGTTCGCTCCCGAAGACGGACACCGAGTCGGTAATCGCGACTCCGTCGAATCCGAGTTGACGCAGAAGACGGTAGGCGGCCGGGTTGAAGGACGCTCTTCGCTCGAGCCCGAAGCGCCTGTAGAACGCGTGCCCGACCATGACGCAGTCGGCGCCACCGGCGGCTGCCTTTCGGAAGGCACGAACCTCGGCGGGCAGCAGGCGGGCGCGCACGTGCGGGTCTTCGTCGGTGGAGATCCGCGCCGAGCCCAGGCCCGGGAAATGCTTCGGGCACGCGGCCGCGCCACCGGCGCGAAGGCCGCGCGCGAAGGCAAGTGCGTCAGCCGGTGCAGCGAAGTGCCGGGAGCCGAGCGGGCCCCCGGCGAGGTCGAGGACGGGCGCGAGGTCCACGTCCACCCCGGCGCGCTCGAGGGCCTTGCCGGTCGCCTTCCCCTCGGCGAGCGCCTGGCCCGGAGTCGTGAGCGACGAGGCCGCGGCTCCCGGCGGCAGCTCGTCGAAGGTGCTAGCACTTCCGCCCTCCTGGTCGACGAAGACGATCGCGTGCGCCGGGCGCGGCTCGCGGCGGCTCCACTCCTGGACGATCACGCCCGCGACACCTTTCGGCGCCGGCAGGCCGGAGACCACGACGAGCGCGGCTTTCTGCCTCGGCGTCAGCGCGGCGAGATCGCGCGGCGGCTGGTTCCCACCCGCGGTGAGGGCGAGGGCGACCTGAAACAGCGCGGCGAGACCCATCAGTTCCCCTGGACGTGACCCGCCCCGGCCTGTGGCGCGCGAAGGTGGTCCTGGACGAGGCCGCTATCCAGGGCGATCGTGCAGCGGCCATAGGTGATCGCTTGGGTTGCCTTCAGGGGAACTAGACTAATCGCCGTGGATTTCGAGCTCACTCCGGAGCAGCGCGAGGTGCAGGCGACCGTTCGCCAGTTCGTGGACGAGCGCGTGCTTCCGAACGCGATCGAGAACGACATCAACCACCACCTCGACATGGAGGCGATCGCAGGCATGGCCGAGCTCGGCCTGCTCGGAATCGTCATCCCG
>DATEOR010000062.1:0-25283 GCA_035273885.1 Gaiellaceae bacterium | reverse complement strand
AGAAGTTGATCGCCGGGCCAGGCGTCTACATCTGCGACGAGTGCATCGATCTCTGCAACGAGATCATCGACGAGGAGCTGACCACACCGGCTCAGCTCGACCTCGACAACCTCCCGCGCCCGAAGGAGATCTACGAAATCCTGAACGACTACGTCGTCGGGCAGGAGGAGGCCAAGAGGACGCTCTCGGTCGCCGTCTACAACCACTACAAGCGGGTGCAGATGGCGTCGGACGAGAACGACGTCGAGCTGCAGAAGTCGAACATCCTCTTGCTCGGCCCGACGGGCTGCGGCAAGACGCTGCTCGCGCAGACCCTCGCGCGGATCCTCAACGTCCCGTTCGCGATCGCCGACGCGACGGCGCTCACCGAGGCGGGCTACGTCGGCGAGGACGTCGAGAACATCCTCCTGAAGCTCATCCAGGCGGCCGACTTCGACGTGAAGAAGGCCGAGACCGGGATCATTTACATCGACGAGGTCGACAAGATCGCGCGGAAGGCGGACAACCCTTCGATTACGCGCGACGTGTCGGGCGAGGGCGTCCAGCAGGCGCTCCTCAAGATCCTCGAGGGCACGGTTGCGAGCGTCCCGCCGCAGGGCGGCCGCAAGCACCCGCACCAGGAGTTCCTCTCCATCGACACGACGAACATCCTCTTCATCTGCGGCGGCGCCTTCGCCGGGCTGGAGAAGATCATCGGCAAGCGCATCGGCAAGAACTCGGTCGGGTTCGGCGCCGACATCAAGTCGAAGAAGTCGGTCGAGTCGAGCGAGCTTCTCACGCAGGTGATGCCGGAGGACCTCCTGTCGTACGGGCTCATCCCGGAGTTCATCGGCCGGCTCCCGGTCGTCTCCGCGGTGCACCAGCTGACGCGTGAGGACCTCGTCCAGATCCTGCTCGAGCCGAAGAACGCGCTCGTGAAGCAGTACCAACGCTTCTTCAACTACGACTCGGTCGAGCTTGTTTTCACCGACGATGCGCTCTGGCAGATCTCGGACAAGGCGCTCGAGCGCGAGACCGGGGCACGCGGCCTGCGCTCGATCATCGAGCACGCGCTCCTCGACGTCATGTTCGAGCTGCCGTCGCGCAAGGACGTCTCCAAGTGCGTGATTACGAAGGAGACGATCCAGCGGAACCTGCGCCCGACGCTCGTGACGAGCGCCGGCCACGCGGTCGAGATCGAAGAGCCCGAAGAGCAGTCGGCGTAGCTGGACACCGCCGCGTGGCGGGTTAGAGTCTGCTCGTGGCGGTCCGTGCAAAGGCGGGATCGGAGAAGGCGCTCTCGGCCGAGCGCGGCATCTTCGTGATCGCGGACATTGCCGGGTACACCGGCTACGTCGTCGAGAGTCCGCTCGAGCACGCCGAGGACGTGCTCACCGACGTGACCGCCCTCGTCGTCGAGCACCTTGGGAAGGCGCTCTCGCTGAACAAGCAGGAGGGCGACGCGATCTTTGGCTACGCGCTCGAGGGGTCGCTGGACGGGGCGATGCTGCTGGACACCATCGAGGAGTGCTACTTCTCCTTCCGCAACCGGCTCGTTGGCATCGAGCGCGCGACGAGCTGCGACTGCAACGCTTGCGCGAAGCTTCCGGAGCTCGACCTCAAGTTCGTCGTGCATGCGGGAGAGTTCATCCGCCGTCCGGTGGTCGGCGGCGAGGAGTTGACCGGCGCCGCGGTGATCGTGGCCCACCGGCTCCTGAAGAACGACGTCGAGGAGAAGGGCTACGCGCTCCTGACGGCGGCGGCCGTCGCCGGCCTCGGGCTCGTCCCGGTCCGCCTCGGGCTCCGCGAGCATGTCGAGGAGTACGAGGACGTCGGGCAGGTTCCGGGATGGGTCACAGATCTGGAGGCCCGGTGGGAAGCCGAGCTCGCGAGGCGGAGAACCGTGGTCGGCGCGCGAGAGGCCGAGCTCGAGCTCGAGTTGCACCTCCCCGTGGCGCCGCCCGCTGCCTGGGAGCTCCTGACGGCCCCGGGCAAGCGCGCCCTCTGGCAGGGACAGGTCGAAGAACAGGCCGACGGCGGTCGGCGTGGCCCGGGCACGACGAGCTTCTGCGTCGATGGGCGCACCACGATCTACGAGGAGATCCTCGACTGGCGGCCGTTCAGGTACTTCACGGAGACGCGCACGCTCCCGGGAGGGAAGGCCGTGCTCACGACCGAGCTCGACGAGATGGATGGGGGCACCCGCGTCCGCGTCCGCGCGAAGGCCGCCGGAGAGCGGTCGCGCCTCACGGGCTTCGCGACGGCACGGGCCCGCCGGAAGCAGCTCGAGCGGGGCTACGCGCGGCTTTCCGAGCTGGTGGACGAAGAAAGCTGATGCTCGGGCGAGCGAGGCTGGTCGCGAACTTCAAGTCCGCCGACCTCGACCGGACGATTTCGTTCTACGAAGGGACGCTTGGGCTTCGCGTGCTCCATCGGCGCGAGATCATGCCCGGGGTCGACGAGGTCCGGTTCGACGCGGGCGGAGCGATCCTCTGCTTCGAGTCTGGCGATCCGCAGGGGAGGACGAACGACCTCGTCGGTTTCGACGTCGACGACGTCGTCGCGACAGCCGCGGCACTCCGCGAGCAAGGCGTCGTCTTCGAGGAGTACGACTATCCGAGCCTGAAGACCGTCGACGGGGTTGCCACGATCGGCACCATGCAAGCCGCGTGGTTCAAGGACCCCGACGGAAACCTGCTGGCACTCGTATCGGGCTAGGCGTCGTCGATCGGCCGGCCGACGACGAGCACGTCGCGTAGCTCCGGCTCCATCCGGGCGTAGGCCGAATCGGGCTGGAAGCCGAGGCCGTCGATCAGCTTCGTCAAGAAGGCCCGCGCGGCTGCGGCCGCCACGATGTCGAAGATCTCGCTGTCGGTGAGCCCCAGGCGCTTCAGCCGGTCAACGTCGGACTGCGTGACCGCCGTGGCCTCCGCGGCGACTTTCTCGGCGAGCTCCATGACGGCGAGATCGGTCTCGTCGAGACCGGCGTTCGCCCGGTCCGAGACGATTCGGGCCACGTGCCCGGGGGCATAGAACTTGGTGGCGAGGATGCTTCCGTGGGCCAGCATGCAGTACGAGCTTCGCAGGCGCTGGGCGGCCGCGACGCTGACGAGCTCGTAGCGCCGCTGATCCATCCGTTTGCGAACGGTGACGATCAGGGAGCCCCACGCGTCGGCCACCTCGGGCGCGTGCGAGAAAGCGCGGGTCAGGTTGGCGACATACCCCTCGTCGGCCCGGTCTTCCTCGTACAGCTCCGCGACTTTCCCCGTGGCCTCGGCCTCGTCGATCGGGTCGATGAACGGCACCCGGGTCTTTAGCGCCACTCGACCGCGCAGACCGGGACGTCGTGCTTGAAGCCCTTGAGCGCGATCTCGCGGTGGTCCGACGTCTTGAACTGGGGAAGCTTGGCCATCGTGTCGAAGCTGGCGAGGATCTCCTGCCCGGCGGCGGCCGCGCCGATCCGTGCCGCCGCGTGGACGCCCTTGCCGTGGTAGTTCTCCTCCCGCTGGAGGGCGCCGTCGGTGTGCACGCCGATGCGGAGGTCGAACTCGAACTCCTGCGTGATGGCGCGCTGAATCGCGATGGCGGCCTTCATGGCTTCGGCCGAGTCCTCGAACGCGGCGAAGAACCCGTCGCCTGTGTGGTCGACGACCTGGCCGCCGTGGTCGGAGAAGATCGTCCGCAAGGTCTCGTCGTGGCGGCGGAGGACGTTGTTCCAGTGTCGGTCTTCGAGCGTCGAGGCGAGCTCGGTGGAGCCGACGATGTCCGTGAACACGAAGGTCTTCATGACGGCCTTCGAGACGTCGCGCATGAGATGCTCGGCGACGCGGTCCGCGTCGCGGGCGGCCCCGAGGCGCTCGAAGCGGGCCGCGGCAGCCTCGAGCTCCCAGACCGCAGCGTCTTCGTCTCCTCCCGCTCGTAGGGCGAGCCCGCGCTGCTCCCTCGCGCGCGCGGAGTCGTAGCTCGCACCGGTGGCCTCCCAGAACGTGCGCGCGTTCCGGAAGCAGGACTCCGCCCGATCGGCATCGTCCCGCGCGAGCGCGATCTTGCCGCGGGCGTACGCCGCGGCGGCCTTGAGCGCCGACGTCTCGAACGTGTTCGCCGCTTGCTCCAGCTCGGCGGCGTACGTGTCGGCTTCGTCCAATTCTCCGGCCGCGACGGCCACGTCGATCCCGGCCGGGAGAAACGTGGTGCGGGCGGCGAGCCCGATGCTGTCGTCGGCGAGCAGCCGGCGGATCGAGCCCCAGGCGCCCTTTGCGTCGCCGCGCGCGAGCCGCAGGAGGGAGTGCCCCGGCTCGGGGCTGTGTCCGTGCTCGTCCGCCTCCCGGAAGGCCTGCTCGGCCTGGGCGAGGTCGCCCAGTCGGAGGCGCGTCTCGCCGAGCTCGTAGAAGGCGGCGCCGGCGATGCGGGGGCACCACTGACGCAGCTCCTCGCCGGCCTGGCCGGCGAGCTCCTGAGCCTCGTCGAAGCGGCCCTTGTAGCGCATCACCTCGGCGTAGTTCACCCGGCACATGCCCGGGAACGCAGACATGGAGTTCGCGTCGCAGAACTGTGACGCGCGGTCGGTCCACTGCGCCGCGCTGTCGAAATCGGACACCTCGCGGCAGGCGCCGATCGTGTTGCAGTAGACGACGAGGGTCGAATAGGGGTCGAGCTCGCCGCCAAGGGCCGCGGCACTCGCCTCGTCGAGGAGCAGCTTGCCCTCGCCGACCTCACCTTTCTCCAGCAGCGCGGCGCCCTGCCGTTGGATGCCGCGAATCTCGAGGCTCCGGTCCGAGAAGCGCTTGCCGATCTCCTCGGCCGTCTTCCCCTGGCGGAACGCGTCGTCGTAGTCGTGCTCGCCGAGCGCAACGAGCGACCGCTGTAGCGCCCAGTATCCGTGCTCGGGACTTTCCTCGATCTCGTCGAGGTGGCGCTTTGCGCGCGAGAGCCAGCCGCTCGCCACCGAGGCCTGGAGCTGCGCGCGGTAGTCGTGCGCGAGGAGCGTGGCGATGTATGCGGCGCGCGCGAGATTGCCGGCCTCGACGTAGCTCTTGTAAGCCCGCTCGTTCGCCTCCATGTATTCGCTGAACAGGCCGCCCCAGAGCGCGGCCTCGGCCAGAAGCTCGAGATCCTCGGCCGCGAGCTCGCTCGTTGCGTCGGCTTGCTGCAGCAGGGGATAGGCGGTATCCCAGTCGCGGCGCTTGACGGCGCCGCGGCCAGCTTCGAGGGGGGATTCGAGAACCTTGCTCATGCTCGGAAGTCCGCGTTCAATGCTACAAACTCTTGCCAACGTGCCGGCCCGAATCCTCATCGTCGACGACGACCAGGACATCCGCAAGCTCCTTGGCCATCGCCTGAAGGCGGACGGCTTCGAGCCGATCTTCGCGGGCGACGCGATCTCGGCGATCAACCAGGCGCGGAAGGAGCGGCCCGACCTGATCCTCCTCGACCTCATGCTCCCGGCCGGTGACGGTTACGTCGTCATGGAGCGGCTGAAGGCCATGCCTGCGCTCGAAGGAGTCCCGGTGATCGTGATCAGCGCGCGTGACCCGGCGACCGAGGGCGATCGCGCCTGGGACGCGGGCGTGGACGCGTTCTTCCGCAAGCCGTTCGACTATGCGGACCTCGTCTCCGCCATCGGCAAGGCGCTCGGGCACCCGGCCTAGAATCAACCGCATGGAGCCGCTGTACAAGCCGGAAGGCGTCGAGGAGCGCTGGCAGGAGACCTGGGAGGCCGAGGGTCTCTACGAGGCGCACGCCGGGCGCGGCGGGCCGACCTTCGTCATCGCGCACCCGCCGCCGAACGTGACCGGGGAGCTGCACATGGGCCACGCGCTCCAGCTCGCGCTCGCCGACACGCTCGTCCGCATGAAGCGCATGCAGGGGTTCAACACTCTCTTCCAGCCCGGCTACGACCACGCCGGCATCTCGACCCAGAACGCCGTGGAAAAGGACCTCGCGCGCGAGGGCAAGACCCGCCACGACCTCGGACGGGAGGCGTTCGAGGCACGCGTCTGGGAGTGGCTCCGGCTCTACGGGCGCACGATCATGACCCAGTTTCGGCGTATCGGGGCCTCGCTCGACTATCGCCGCGAGCGCTTCACGATGGACGAGGACTACGTGCGCGCCGTGATGCGCTTCTTCGTCCACCTGTACGTGAAGGGCTGGATCTACCAGGACAACCGGATCATCAACTGGTGCCCGTTCCACGAGACCTCGCTCTCCGACCTCGAGCTCGTTCACGTGGAGGTCGACGACGCGCTCTCGTACATCACGTATCCGTTCGTGGACGGAGAAGGAGGCGTCACGATCGCGACCGCGAGGCCGGCCACGATCCCGGGTGACGTCGCGGTGGCCGTCCACCCGGACGACGAGCGCTATCGCGCTGCCGTCGGGCGCGAGGTCGTCGTTCCGTACGTCGAGCGGCATGTGCCCGTGATCGCCGACGAGGAGGTCGATCCCGAGTTCGGCACGGGGGCGCTCAAGGTGACTCCCGGACATGACCCGCTCGACTTCGACATCGGTCGGCGGCACGAGCTTCCCGAGCCGATGGTCATCGGTGCGGACGGGCGCATGAACGACGAGGCGGGCGACCTCGCCGGGCTGTCCCAGGAGGAGGCCGGCGAGCGGATAATCGCCTGGGCGAAGGAGCGCGGGCTGCTCGAGAAGCGCGAGAGCTACCGCCACTCGGTCGCGCTTTGCGAGCGCTGCGAGTCGCGCATCGAGCCGCTCATCTCGCTCCAGTGGTGGTGCTCCATGGGGGAGCTGAAGAAGCCCGCCCTCGCCGCACTGGAGGAGCGCAAAGTCGTCTACCACCCCGAGTCGCAGCATCGCTTCGCGGTGGATTCGCTGGCGGACGCGCCCGACTGGAACATCTCCCGCCAGCTTTGGTGGGGGCACCAGCTTCCCGTCTGGTATTGCCCGGACGGCCACGTGACCGTCGCCGAGACGGAGCCGGAGGCGTGCGCCGAATGCGGCTCCACGGAGCTGCGCCGCGAGGGAGACGTCCTCGACACGTGGTTCTCATCGGCGCTCTGGCCGTTCGCGACGCTCGGCTGGCCGGACGACACCCAGGACCTGCGCACGTACTACCCGGGCGATCTGAACACGACCGCGCGGGAGATCATCCGTCTCTGGGAGAACCGGATGATCTTCTCCGGGCTCGAGCTCATCGGCGACGTGCCGTTCCACGACGTGATCATCCACTCGACGGTGCTCGCCCCCGACGGGCGCCGGATGTCGAAGAGCCTCGGCACCGGGATCGACCCGCTCGACGTGATCGCCGACCACGGTGCCGACGCGACCCGCTACGGGCTCCTGAAGATGTCCTCCACGCAGGACGTGCGCTTCTCCTACGGCGCGGTCGAGGAGGGTAGGAAGCTCGCCAACAAGCTGTGGAACGTGAGCCGCCTGATTCTCGCGAACGCCGAAGGTGTCGAGCCGCGCGTGGAGCCGCGTGAGACGGCGGAGCGCTGGATCCTCGCCCGGCTCGATGCGACGCGTGTGGAGCTGGAGTCCGACCTCGCGGCCTTCGACTTCTCGCACGCCGTGCAGTCGCTCTACCGCCTCACGTTCGACGATTTCTGCGACTGGTACGCGGAGGCGATCAAGCCGCGCCTCTACGACCGCGACGAGGACGCGGCAGTCACGGCCCTCGCCGCACTCGAGCGGCTGCTCCGTCTGTTGCACCCGGTCATGCCGCACGTCACGGAGGAGATCTGGTCGAACGTCCCCCGCCGCGAATCGCGGCTGATCGTCGCGGCCTGGCCGGAGCGGGATGACCGCTTCGCCTCGGACCTCGGCGCGCTCGACCGCGTGCAAGAAGCGGCGGGGATCTTCCGGCGGAGCGGCGTGCTCGTCCAGCTCGAAGGCGACGACGAGCGGATCTTCTCCGCGGTGGTGAAGCCGGAGCGCGTGCAGGCGAACGGCAACGAGGAGGCGGAGCGCGAGCGGCTCCGCCAGGAGATCGCGCGGGCGGAGGGGATGCTGGCGAACGAGCGCTTCGTTGCCAACGCACCGGAGGACGTCGTCGCGGGAGAGCGCGAGAAGCTCGAGCGCTACCGGCGCGAGCTCGATGCACTCGGTGGCTGACAACGTTTCGTGGATCGAGGCGCTCTCGCCTTGGCCGGAGGAGTTCGGCCTCGGGCGGATGCGCCGGCTGCTCGCGGAGCTCGGCAATCCCCAGGAGGCCTTCCGGGCCGTCCACGTAGTCGGTACGAATGGAAAGACGACCACGACCCGGATGTGTGCAGCCCTCCTCGCGGCGGGAGGGAAAACCATTGGGACGTACACGTCTCCACACGTGTCGGGCTGGTCGGAGCGCATCCAGGTGAACGGAGAGCCGGTCGATGTCGAGGCGGCGCTCGGCCGCGTCCGGCCCGCTGCAGAGGCCGTCGGCGCGACACAGTTCGAGGCGCTGACCGCGGCCGCCCTGGCCGAGTTCTCGGCCGCGGGAGTCGAGGCAGCCGTCGTCGAGGCCGGGCTGGGCGGGAGGCTGGACGCGACCAACGTGCTCGACGCCCCGGTCGTGGTCCTCACGAACGTCGACCTCGACCACACCGACGTCCTCGGCTCGACCCGCGAGGAGATCGCGCTCGAGAAGCTGGCCGTGATCGGCCCAGGCGCGACAGCGGTGCTCGGGGAGCCGGAGTGGGAGGGGCTCGCGCGTGAGGCGGGAGCCGCCGCAGTGGTGGTGACCGGGCGAAGCAACCTCGCGCTCGCGGTCGCGGCGGCTGAATCGTTCCTCGGCGGGCAGGTCGACCCCTCGCCGGCCGAGGAGATCGCCGTTCCAGGCCGCCTCGAGCGGGTCGGGGATGCACCGCTCGAGATCTGGGACGGCGCCCACAACCTTGCGGGTGTCGGCTACGTGCTCGCCCGCCTGCCGGCTCGCCGCTACGTCGTCGTCGCCTCGGTCCTCGCCGACAAGGACGTCGACGGCATGCTCGCGGCGCTCTCGGCGCTCGGAGACTCGTTCGTCGCGACGGAGTCGACCAGCGCGCGCGCCCTGCCGGCCGGGGATCTGGCTGCGAAGGCCGGACGGTTCTTCGCCCGCGTGGAGACCGTCGAGGACCCGGCGCGCGCGGTCGAGAAGGCGCGGAAGCTCGCCGGTCCCGAGGGCGCTCTCTTCGTCACCGGATCCCTTTATCTGCTCGCCGATCTGGCCGCCGTCCGACCGCAGGCTCCCGTACCATGAGCAGCGTTGGAGAGCGGCTCAGCGTCTTCGTGCTCGCCGCGTTCGTCCTAGTGGCGATCGTCGCGCTCTCGTTTGGCGCCGGGTGGCTTGTTGGAAAGATCCTTCTGTGACGGCGATGCAGCTTCTGGCCCAGACGACCACCGATTCGAACAACGACCTCTTCGGAGGATTCAAGGACTTCTTCGACTCCGACGTCTGGCTCGTGGTCCGCAACGTCTTCTTCTTCTTCCTCGTCGTCTTCTGGCTCGCGTCTGCCTTCTGGGTCTACAAGGACGCGCGCAGGCGGATCGAGGATCCCTGGCTTCTCGCGATGGCCGTCGCGCTGGGGATCTTCCCGCCGTTCCTGGGCCCGCTCCTCTACATGTTCTTCCGCCCGCCCGAGTACCTCGAGGAGGTGCGGGAGCGCGAGCTCGAGATCAAGGCGATGGAGGAGTCGCTCGGGACTGCCGAGCGCTGCCCGGTCTGCCGCGCGGTCGTCGAGCCGACCTTCCTCGCGTGTCCGGTCTGCACGACGAAGCTGAAGGAAGCCTGCCGCCGCTGCAAGGCGCCGCTCGAGCCGTTGTGGCAGGTCTGCCCGTACTGCGAAACGCCCGTCGAGTCACCCAGAGCCGTCGAAAATCTCTAGGCTGACTCGGCCGTGGCCGAGCAGACTCTCGTTCTCATCAAGCCCGACGCGATGCAGCGTCGCCTGGCCGGCGAGATCCTCGCGCGCTTCGAGGGCCGCGGCCTGACCGTGCGGGCCGCGAAGCTCGTCCAGGTCGATCGCGAGCTCGCGGAGAAGCACTACGCCGAGCACGTCGACAAGCCGTTCTTCGGGGAGCTCGTCGAGTTCATCACGTCGTCGCCGACGCTCGCGCTCGTCCTGGAGGGCGAAGGGGCGATCAAGGTCGTCCGGACGACGATGGGGGCGACGAACCCGGTCGACGCGTCCCCGGGGACGATTCGCGGCGACCTCGCGCTCGCCATGCCCGACAACCTCGTGCACGGCTCCGACGCGCCCGAATCCGCCGAGCGCGAGATCGGGCTCTGGTTCACCGCCGCAGAGCTTGTCTGACTTCGAGCAGAACCGCGCGTTCTGGGACTCGCACTCGGATGAGTACCAGCAGACTCACCGCGAGCACATCGGCCGTCCGGAGCCCCGTTGGGGTCTCTGGCAGCTCCCCGAAAGCGAGCTCCAAATTCTTGGAGACGTCTCCGGAAAGGACGTTCTCGAGCTCGGCTGCGGCGCGGCGCAGTGGTCGATTCTCCTCGCCGGGCTGGGCGCGCGGCCGGTGGGCGTCGACAACTCGGCACGCCAGCTGGAGCACGCGCGCGCGGCGCTGGCGGCCGCGGGCCTCGACTTCCCGCTGATCCACGCGCCAGCGGAGAGCATCCCGCTCCCCGACGCGAGCTTCGACGTCGTTTTCGCCGACCACGGGGCGAACCGCTTCGCCGATCCCTATGCGTGGGTGCCCGAGGCGGGCAGGCTCCTCCGGCCGGGCGGCCTTCTCGCCTTCAGCGGCTCGACCCCGTTCGAGGCCATGTGCTGGAACGAGCCCGCCGACCGGATGGACGCCGAGCTCCATCTCGATTACTTCGGCCTGCACCGCATCGAAGAGTCCGACGGGCCGGTGCAGTTCGAGCTTCCCTACGGCGAGTGGATCAGGCTCTTCCGCGCGAACGGCTTCGAGATCGAGGACCTGCGCGAAATCCAGCCGCCGCCCGGCGCGGAGTCGACGTACCGCACCGCCGAGGAGACGGAGTGGGCCCGGAAATGGCCGATGGAGCAGGTCTGGATGGTTCGCAGGGGACGATGAGCCACGTCGAGCGGAACCGGACTGTCTGGACCGAGTACGCGTCCGACTTCGCGGAGTGGGCGCCGCGAGCGTGGGCGGGCGAGTTCACGTGGGGTATCTGGCACGTGCCCGAGTCCGAGCTTCGCGCCCTGCCCGACGTGGAGGGCATGGACTCGGTCGAGCTCGGCTGCGGCACGGCCTACGTCTCCGCCTGGCTGGCGAAGCAGGGAGCCCGGCCGGTGGGGATCGACATCACTCCCGCGCAGCTCGAGACCGCGCGACGAATGCAGGGCGAGTTCGGCCTCGACTTTCCACTGCTCGAGGCGAGCGCAGAGGACGTGCCTCTTCCGGACGAGAGCTTCGACCTCGCGATCTCCGAGTACGGCGCGTCCATCTGGGCCGATCCGTATCGCTGGATTCCGGAGGCAGCCCGCCTGCTCCGGCCGGGCGGGCACCTCGTCTTCCTCGTCAACGGCACGATCGTGATCCTTTGCTCGCCAGACGAAGAGCTGCCCGCGGGCCGCGAGCTCCTGCGCCCCTACTTCGGCCTGCACCGTGTCGAGTGGGACGGGACGGGCGGCGTCGAGTTCCATCTCGGCTACGGCGACTGGATCCGGCTGCTTCGTGCCAACGGCCTGACCGTCGAGAACCTGATCGAGATCCAGGCTCCGCCGGAGGGAGAGCCGCACCGCTATCCGGGGCTGCCCGACCGTGAGTGGGCCCGGCGCTGGCCCTCTGAGCAGATCTGGGTTGCCCGCAAGCGCGCGTGAGCGTCCCGCCCGCTCCTCCGCTTCTGCTTGCCTCGACCTCCCCGCAGAGGCGGGCGATCCTCGAACAGCTCCGGATCCCGTTCCAGTTGGCCGTGCCCGACTACGAAGAGCACGACCCGCCCGACGCAGACCCCGTTGCCCTCGTCCGCGAGCACGCGGTCGGCAAGGCGCGGTCGATCGGGGACCCTGACGAGCGCCCGGTGCTCGGCGTCGACACGGCGGTGCACCTCGACGGCCGGGTGTTCGGCAAGCCCTCGGGCCCGGAGGAAGCCGAGGAGATGCTCGACTCCCTCGGCGGTCACACGCACGAGGTCGTCTCCGGCCTCTGCCTGCGGACCCGGGGCTGGGAGACGGTCGAGCACGAGGTCACCCGCGTCACGTTCCGACCGCTCACTCCGCGCGACCTGGCCGCCTACGTCGCCACGGCGGAGTGGGAGGGACGGGCCGGCGGCTACGCCATCCAGGGTCTCGGCGCGGCCCTCGTCGAGCGCATCGAAGGGGACTACCTGAACGTGGTCGGCTTACCGGCGGCGCTCCTCGTCAGGCTCCTCTCCGAACGGTTTGCAGGCGTTTATGGCTTCGGATAGCGGCGGCACTCAACTACACTTGTCCGTTCGATGAGCCTTTGGGGCTACCTCAGCGGATTCGGCGGGCGCGAGATGGCGGTCGATCTCGGCACCGCCAACACCCTCGTCTACGTGCGCGGCCGCGGCATCGTGCTCTCCGAGCCGTCCGTGGTCGCGATCGACCAGCGCAGCGGCGAGGTGCATGCCGTCGGAATCGAGGCCAAGCGGATGCTCGGCCGGACGCCGGGAACGATCTCGGCGATCCGTCCCCTGAAGGACGGCGTCATCGCCGACTTCGACGTGACGGAGCAGATGCTCCGCCACTTCATCCAGAAGGTGCACCACAACCGCTTTGCCCATCCCCGCGTCGTCGTGTGCGTCCCGAGCGGCGTCACCGGCGTCGAGAAGCGCGCAGTCGAGGAGGCGACCCTCTCCGCCGGCGCGCGCCAGGCCTACCTCATCGAGGAGCCGATGGCGGCCGCGATCGGGGCCGGCCTGCCCGTGTCGGAGCCGACGGGGAACATGATTGTGGACATCGGCGGTGGCACGACCGAGGTCGCCGTCATCTCGCTCGGAGGCATCGTCGTCTCCCAGTCGATCCGCGTCGGCGGCGACGAGATGGACGAGGCGATCATGAGTCACATCAAGAAGGAGTACAAGCTCTTGATCGGCCAGCAGACCGCGGAGGAGCTGAAGCTCGAGATCGGCTCCGCCTGGGAGCTGCCCGAGGAGGTACAGGCGGAGGTGCGTGGGCGCGACATGCTCACCGGCCTGCCGAAGACGATCGTGATCACCTCCGAGGAGGTGCGCCGCGCGCTCGACGAGCCCGTCGGCCAGATCCTCGACGCGATCAAGTCCACGCTCGACAAGACGCCGCCCGAGCTGGCCGCGGACATCATGGACCGGGGCATCGTCCTCGCCGGCGGCGGGTCGCTCCTGACCGGCCTCGAAGAACGCCTCCGCGAGGAGACGCAGATGCCCGTTCAGCTCGCCGAGTCGCCGCTCACGTGCGTCGCGGTCGGGTCGGGCCGGAGTCTCGAGGAATTCGAGGTCATCCACCGCGCGGCGAAGGCTCGAAACCGCAACGGCCGCCGCCGCTAGGCAACCGGCCTCTCGCTCCGCACAAGGCTTTAGACTGTTGGCTCCCGTGCCTCGGCAACGCACAGCACGGCTTCCCGTCCTGGACGCGCACGGCGTCCGACGGTCGGAGGGCTCCTTTCCGCGCACGAGTCGTGCCCTCAGGGCTCGTCTGATCGCCGTTGCCCTCGTGCTCGTCTCGATCGCTCTCGTGACGATCTACTTCCGCGAGTCCGAAGGCGGCACGCTCCACGGTGCGCAGCGAATCGGCGTCTCCGTCGCCATGCCCTTCGAGGTCGCGGGAGAGCGCGTCGCGCGGCCGTTCAAGGACGCGTACGGCTGGGCATCCGACCTCTTCAGCGCGAAGTCCGAGAACGAGAAGCTGAAGCAGGAGCTCGAGGAGGCCCGCACGCGCCTGATCCAGAACGAGACGGCCGCGCAGGAGAACGCTCAGCTCAGAGAGCTGCTGGCCTACGTCGACGGCCCGCGCTTCCCGGAGAACTACAGCTCGGTCGTGACACGCGTGGTCGGCCGGCCCCCGAGCGCCTATGACCAGGAGATCCTGATCGCGGCCGGGACGGCCGACGGCATCCAGCGCAACGACCCGGTCGTCACGAAGGAGGGCCTGGTCGGTCTCGTGACCGATGTGACCTCCGACGGGGCGAAGGTCACGCTCCTGACCGACCAGTCGAGCGCTGTCTCGGCGATGGTGCTCGAGAGCGGCGCGGCCGGCATCGTCCGCCACGGACCGAGTGACCCGTCCGCGCTCATCCTCGACCGCGTCGGGAAGGACGCGCTCGTCGAGGACGGCAACCTCGTCATCACGGCAGGCTGGCAGAGCGGGAAGCTCGAGTCGCTCTACCCGCGGGGGATCCCGATCGGGACGGTCGAGTCCGTCGGGCAGCAGGACGTCGATCTCTACAAGCGGATCCAGATCGCGCCCCTCGTCAACTTCGACTCGCTCTCCGACGTCGTCGTCCTCGTCCCGATGGCCCGGCCGAAGTGACGCTCGAGGCGCTCAAGGCCGGCGCGCTTCTCGTGTTCGCGGCCCTCGTCCAGGTCTCGATCACCTCCAACGTCGAGGTCGCATCGGGCACCCCTGACGTCCTCCTCGTCCTCGTCATCGCGATCGCGCTCCTGCGCGGGCCCGCCTTCGGCGCAGCCACAGGCTTCTGGGCCGGGCTCGTGCTGGACGTCGTCTCGTTCCAGACGCTCGGGCTGACCTCGCTCCTGCTCACCCTGGCCGGCTACTTCGCCGGGCGCCTCGGCGAGGTGACGAAGAAGTCCTCGGCGCACCCTGCGCTCCTCGCGGTGACGATCGGGACCATCGGCGTCGGCCTCGGCTCCGCCGTGCTGCACTTCATGCTCGGCGAGACGGTCTCCGCCTCGGAGTTCTTCGCCGGCATGCTGCTTCCGACGCTGGCGCTGAACCTGCTCCTCGCCTACCCGCTCTACGGGCTCTGCCGCCGGATCTTCCCGGTCACCCCGCGCGAGCGAAGGCAGGTGATCCCGGTTGTCTAGCCCGAGCACCAACCTCCCGCGCGGATTCCTGCCGCCCGACCCGAGGGTCGAGGAGCCGTACCGCGTCACACCGCAGGCTGCGATCCGAATCGCGATCCTCGGTGTCGTCGCCGTCACGATCTTCTGCGCGCTCTTCTTCCGCCTCTGGGCGCTCCAGGTCATCTCCGGCGAGCGCTATCTCGAGGTGGCCAAGAACAACCAGGTCCGCACGTTCCGTGCGACCGCGCCGCGTGGATCGATCCTCGACCGGAACGGAGAGGTGCTCGTGTCCAACCGACCGGGCACCGCCGTGCAGCTCTGGCCGGCGGCCTTCGACCAGGCGACCCCGGAGCGGCAGGCCTTCGTCGTGCGGAGGCTCGCAGCGCTTCTCAACATCCCGTACCGGGAGATCCGTGCCGACATCGCCGCCCGAGAGGGCGACCTGCTGACGCCGATCACGATCAAGGAGAACGTCAAGGAGGACAAGATCAGCTACCTCCTCGAGCACCAGAACGACTTCCCCGGCGTCCAGATCAACCAGACCTACCAGCGCCACTACGACCAGGAGGGGATCGCGTCGCAGATCCTCGGCTACGTAAGCGAGATCTCCCAGCAGCAGTTGGACGCCGATAGGGGGAAGGGCTACGCGGCCGGCGACCGCATCGGCCAGACGGGCGTCGAGGCGGCCTACGACACCTATCTACGCGGCCTACCCGGCGTCGGCCGCGTCTTCGTGGACGCCCTCGGCCGCGTGACGAGCGCGCGCCAGTTCGAGCAGCTTCCCGAGGCCGGGGACAACGTGCGCCTCACCATCGACGCCGAGCTGCAGAAGACCGCCGAGGACGCACTCGCGTACGGGATTCGGCTCGCGCACGACGATGGCAAGTGGGCGGCCGACGGTGGCGCGCTCGTCGCCATGGATCCCAAGACGGGGGAGATCCTCGCCCTCGCTTCGAACCCCACCTTCGACCCGAGCATCTACACCGGCCGGGTGGACAAGAACGATCTCAAGCGACTCGCCGACCCCGTGGCGAACCACCCGACGCTCGACCGCGCCGTGGCGGGTCTCTATCCGCCGGGGTCGACCTTCAAGCCCGTGACGGCGCTCGCCGCGCTCGAGACGGGGCTCCTCTCGCCGACCGAGCTCATCCAGTGCACGCCGAAGGAGATCGTCGACGGCCAGACCTTCACGAACTGGGATCCCTACGCGAACGAGCCCATGACACTGACCACCGCGCTCGCCGCGTCCTGCGACACGTACTTCTACCAAGTGGCTCTGCGCTTCTACCAGCGCACCGACTCGCCTCTGCAGAAGTGGGCGCGGACGATGGGCTTCGGGGCCCCGACGGGTGTCGACCTCGGCCCCGAGGCGACCGGGCTCATTCCGACTCCCGCGTGGCGCCGTCACTACTTCAAGACCGAGATCGACAAGATCTGGACGTCGGGCGACTCCGTGCAGCTCGGCATCGGGCAGGGCGACGTGCTCGTCACGCCGCTCCAGATGACCCGCTTCTACGCAATGCTCGCGAACGGCGGCAAGCTCGTCGAGCCGCACCTCGTGAAATCGGTCGAGGAGCCTGCGACGCCGGGCCAGCCTCCGGTCGTCCTGCGCCCGTACTCCCCGAAGCCGGCCAAGGACGTCGGCCTGAACCCGAACAACATCCGGGTCGTGCAGGAAGGCCTCTACGACGCGACGCATGCGAACTACGGGACCTCGTCCGGAATCTTCGGGTCCTTCCCGATCCCGATCGTCGGCAAGACGGGAACCGCCGAGAAGTACGTGCGCCTGCCCAACTACCAGGGCCTGCAGGACCAGGCTTGGTGGTGCGGCTACGGGCCGTACAACAAGCCGACGCTCGTGGTCTGCGCGATGATCGAGAACGGCGGCCACGGCGGCGTCGTCGCCGCGCCGGTTGCCCTCCAGGTCTTCCAGAAGTTCTTCAAGGTCGACCCGAGCTCGTACAGCGCCTCGGTGGTGAACAGCGACTGATGGCGACCATCGCACGAGACCATCGCGCTTCGAGGGCGCATGTGGGTTCCGAGGTCGGTGCCTACCTCCGGCACCTCGACTACCTCCTGATCGCAGCCGTTGCGGGCGTGATCACGTACGGGATCTGGGTGCTGACCGCCGTGACGCGGAACGACGTGGCGGGCGACCCGAACTACTTCGTCTCGCGTCAGGAGATCTACATCGCCGTGGGTGCGGTTCTCGCCGCGGTCGTGACCGCGATCAGCCCCGAGATCTACCGCCGCTACGCGAAGGCGCTCTACGTGGTCGCTGTCGCGTTCCTGCTCGTCGTGCTCGTCGTCGGAGACGACGTCCGCGGCTCGAAGCGCTGGATCGAGTTTGGCTCCTTCCGCTTCCAGCCGTCGGAGATAGGCAAGGTGCTCCTGATCCTCTTCCTCGCCGCGTTCGTCGCGAACCGCGTGCGAAGCGGCACTCCCTGGAAAACGGTGTGGGGCGCCGTCGGGCTCGCAGCCCTGCCGATGATCCTCGTCTTCAAGGAGCCCGATTTCGGTTCCACGCTGATCTACGGGTCCGCGCTTCTGGCCGTGCTCTTTTTCGGCGGCGTGCCGTGGAAGCACCTGGCGAGCCTCGCGGTCGTCACGGCGCTCATCGCGCTCTCGGTTCTATGGTTCCTCCCGGCCGCGGGCGTGGAGGTTTTGGACCCGTACCAGCAGGACAGATTGATCGGCTTCGTGCATCCCGACGTCGATCCGAGCGGGACGACCTACAACGTCAACCAGTCGATCACGGCCGTCGGCTCAGGCGGAGTCGACGGGCGCGGCGTTGCGGGTGCGAGCCAGACGAACATGAACTACCTGCCCGAGCACAACACCGACTTCATCTTCTCTTCGCTCGCCGAGCAGCGCGGCTTCCTCGGTGCGGCGCTCCTGCTCCTGCTCTACGCGCTCATCGCCTGGCGGGGGATCAAGACCGTCGCGATTGCGCCGAGCCTCTACACCTCGGCGGTTGCCGGAGCGATCGTGTTCTCGTTCCTCTTCCAGGTCTTCGTCAACGTGGGCATGACGATCGGGATCGCGCCCGTGACCGGAATCCCGCTCCCATTCGTCAGCTTCGGAGGAAGCTCGATGATCACGACGATGCTGATGATCGGGGTCCTCGAGTCGATCCACGTGCGGGGCCGGCTCGCGGGCCGCAGGTAGGTTCCCTCCATGAAGAAGCTTCCGCTTCATCCGGCGGCCGTCTACGGCGTGGTCAAGGAGATCAAGGCCGCCGCCGAGGACCTCTCGCCGCTCGTCGTTGCGGGCGCCGAAGGGCCCGCGGGCGAGCTCGTCTCCGCTTTGGCCGAAGGCGGGGATTCGAGTGCGCTCCGCGACCTCTCCGGCCGGGAGGTGACGAAATACGACCTGCAGGGCGCCGCGATGCTCGTGTACGTCGTCGCCCACGACAGGCCGTCCACCGAGGACGAGGCGGTTCTCAAGCTCGCTGACCGAAACGGCGTCGATGCGATCTGCGTCCTCGCGGGAGCGGCCTCGCAGCCGCTGGACGTCCCCTTCGTGCCCGCGACCCGGGTGGTGGTCGCGCAGCCGGGGGAACCGATGCCCGTCGCGCACATCGCGGAGCTCATCGCGTCCGTCTCGGAGGAGAACGGCTACGGCCTCGCCGCGCGCCTGCCGGTCCTCCGCGCTGCGGTCGTGGACGCGATCGTGCGCCGCTTCGCGCGCCAGAACGGGATCCTCGGCGTGGCGATCTTCATTCCCGGCGCCGACTTCCCGGTCCTGACGCTGAACCAGTTGCGGATGGTCTTTCGGATCGCCGCGGCTCACGGCGAAGAGATCGACCGGGAGCGCATCCCCGAGATCCTGGCCGTCGTCGGGACGGGCCTTGGCTTCCGCACCATCGCCCGCGAGGCGCTGGGCTTCGTCCCGGGTCTCGGCTGGGCGGTCAAGGGCGGCGTCGCATACGCGGGCACGAAGGCGCTCGGGAAGGCCGCGACGGCCTACTTCGAGCACGGCGGGACTCAAGCCCTCTCGCGGACGGCCGATGCCGTCCGGTCCAGGTCCTAGCCTTCTCGCGCATGAGCGCCGAGCAGCTGTTGCCGGTTCAGGAGGCACTGGCAATCGAGGAGGCCGACGCCTGGTTCGAGTACCTGGAGGTCACCAGGGCCGAGATCGGGTCCGGCCGTTACCACGAGATCGAGCCCTGGGCCTGGGCTCGGCTCAGCCAGCGCCTCCGGGCCGTCAAGCGAAAGCAAACCGAGTTTCGTCCCGCCGCCGCGTAGCTGGGGCCGCGAGGGCGCCTGCTACCCTTAACGGGTACGCGCAGGGAGAACCGAGCCCAGATCGGGCGAGCGGGATTCCGCGCTCACAACAAATGAGATTTGTGGCAGATACGTTGAGCACGCCCGCGCCGAGACGCGCGGGCAGCAGCGTGCGCCCGAAAGGAGATTTCGAACGTGCGATTCTTTCGCAAGAAGTCGCGCACCGGGGAGGCGGCGCCCACCGAGGCGGCCGCTCCCGAGGCGCTCGAGGAGGCCTCACCGTCCCAGGCGGACGGACAGGCTGACAAGCCCAAGCCGCGCCGGCGCCGTGGAACACGCGGCGGCCGAGGACGCGGTGGCAAGAAGAAGATAGAAGCCGCCGAGAGCGACCCGAAGACCGAGTCGAAGAGGCAGGCGAAAGCCGAGCCCAAGCCGCGCCAGCCCCGGCAGAAGAAGAAGGACGGGGACGACGCGAAGCCGCGCCGCAGGCGCACGCAGACCGCGAAGCGCTCGTCGCTCCCGAAGGTCAAGAAAGAGATTCTCGTCTCCGTCGAGGTGACCGAGCAGCGGGTTGCCGTGCTCGAGGACGACGTGGTCGTCGAGGTGTACCTCGGCCGCCCCTCGCACCGGTCGGTGGCGGGCAACGTCTACAAGGGGATCGTCGACAACGTTCTGCCGGGCATGGAGGCGTCGTTCGTCGACATCGGGCTCGAGAAGAACGGCTTCCTCTACGTGGACGAGATCGTCGTCCCGGAGCTCGAAGGGAAGCAGCGCCACGGCCGCCGCATCCAGGAGCTGGTCGAGCGCGGCCAGGAGGTGCTCGTCCAGGCGGTCAAGGACCCGATGGGGACGAAGGGAGCCCGTCTCACGACCGAGATCTCGCTTCCCGGGCGGTTCCTCGTGTTCGTTCCGTACGGGGACGGCATCGGCGTGTCGCGCCGGCTGGAGGACGAGGAGCGGGAGAGGCTCAAGACCATCTGCAAGGGGCTCGAGCTTCCCGACGGCGGCCTCATCGTCCGCACCGCGGCCGAGGGCGCCTCGAAGGAGGAGCTGGAAGGCGACCTCGCGCTTCTGCAGAAGCTCTGGTCGACCATCCAGGGACGCGCGAAGCGCGCTGAGGCTCCGTCGCTCGTCTACCAGGAGTCCGAGCTCCCGCTCAGGATCATCCGCGACCTCTTCATCCGCGACTTCGAGAAAGTCCTGGTCGACCATGACCGCACCTACAGGCGGATCGTCGGCTACCTGAAGCGCACCTCGCCCGAGCTCGCCGCGCGCGTGGAGCTCTACAAGGGCAAGGAGCCCCTGATGGAGCGATACGGCGTCGACGAGGAAGTGCGTTCGACGCTCAACCGCCGCGTCGACCTTCCGTCGGGCGGCTACCTGATCTTCGACTACGCCGAGGCCTTCACGGTCGTGGACGTCAACACCGGACGTTTCGTTGGCTCGCGCGGGCGTTCCAGCGGCGCGCGGCTCGAGGACACGATCACGAAGAACAACCTCGAGGCCGTCAGCGAGGTCGTCCGCCAGCTTCGGCTCCGTGACATCGGGGGGATCATCGTCATCGACTTCATCGACATGGCGAACCCGAAGAACCGCCACCTCGTCGAGGAGGCGCTCGAGCGAGAGCTCGAGCGCGACCGGACGAAGACCTACGTCGTCGAGATCTCGCCGCTCGGCCTCGTCGAGATGACCCGCCAGAACGTCACCGACGGGCCGCGCGAGATCCTCACCAACGTCTGCGCCACCTGTAAGGGCGACGGCGTCGTCGTCTCGATGGAGACCCATGCGGTCGACGCGGAGCGCCGGATCCGGCGGCTCATCGCGAGCTCCAAGAGCAAGGCGTTCCACATCGAGCTCAACTCGCAGGTTGCCACGACGCTCATCGGCCCCGGTGCCGAGCGACTCGCCGAGCTCGAGAAGGAGACCGGCTGCAGCCTCGCGATCAAGGGCCGCCAGCGCGCACTACACGACCACTTCGTCGTCCTCGAGCAGGGCGCGCCCGAGAAGGTCGAGGACAAGGCACTCCCGGTCACTCGCGGCCAGGAGCTCGAAGTCGAGCTCGAGGAGGCGCACCAGCACTCCGACACGGACGCGATCGCACGCGTGGACGGCTACGTCGTCACCGTGAAGGATGCCGCGGGCCGCGTCGGCGAGACGGTCGCGATCAGGATCGAGAACGTCGCGAAGACGACTGCCCGCGCCGTCATCGCCGAGGATGACGCGACGAACGGCGACGACCCGGCGAAGGAGAAGCCGAAGAAGAAGACGCGGCGCGGAACCCGTGGCGGCCGCGGTCGCAAGAAGAAGACGACCGAGGCGGTCGCCGAGGCTCCGACCGAGGAGCCGACCGCCGAGGCGGCCGAGCCAGGCGCCGAGGCCCCCTCCGAGAACGGCGAAGAGCCCAAGCCGAAGAAGAAGACGAGGCGCGGCACGCGGGGTGGGCGCGGACGCAAGCGCAAGCCGGTAGAATCCTCCCCCGAAGCGGGCCAAGAGAGCCCGCTCGCTTAGCGCTATGGCCACGAAAACAGACAGCTACGCGATCATCTCCCTCGGCGGAAAGCAGTACCGCGTCCGCGAGGGCGAGCGCCTGCTCGTCGACCGCCTGCCGCACGAGGAGGGGAAGACGTTCCACCCCGATCTGATCATGCTCGGCGGCGACGGCGAGCCGAAGCTCGGCGACGCGCTCAAGGGCGCGCAGGTGACCGCGAAGGTCTCGGCCCATGTCCTCGGCGAGAAGGTGATCGTCGGCAAGCACCGCCGGCGCACCGGCTATCGCCGGCGCAACGGGCACCGCAGCCGGCTGTCCCAGATCGAGATCCAGTCGATCGGCAAGAAGGCAACGCGCTCGACGACGGCGAAGAAGACCGCGAGCACGACGGCGAAGAAGGAAGAGAGCTAGACATGGCACACAAAAAGGGACTCGGCTCCTCGAAGAACGGCCGCGACTCAGAGTCCAAGCGACTCGGCGTCAAGATCTTCGACGGCCAGGACATCAAGGCGGGGATGATCGTCGTCCGCCAGCGCGGCACGCGCTTCCGCTCCGGACCGGGAACGGGTCTCGGGCGCGACCACACGATCTTCGCGACGCGCGACGGCAGGGTCGCGTTCGAGACGCACGGCTCCGGCCGCGTCGTCAGCGTCGTCTAGGGGGAAGCCATCTTCCACGATCGCGCCCGCATCGAGGTGCGAGGCGGCCGTGGCGGCGACGGCTCGCTCAGCTTCCGGCGCGAGAAGTACGTGCCGAAGGGCGGCCCCGACGGCGGTGACGGCGGCAACGGCGGGGATGTCGTCCTCGTTGCCGACCCGGACCGCCGCGACCTCTCCTTCTTCCAGCGCAAGCGCCGGTTCGAGGGCGGCCGCGGTGTCCACGGGCAGGGGAAGAACAAGCACGGAGCCGACGGCGAGACCGTCGAGCTCCACGTGCCCGTCGGCACTCAGGTGCTGGACGAGGAGGGGCGATTGGTGGTCGACCTCGCACACCCCGGAGCCCGGGCGGTGGTCGCCCGCGGCGGGCCGGGCGGGGCTGGCAACAAGCGCTTCGCGCGGCCGACGCAGCAGGCCCCGCGCATCGCCGAGGTCGGCTGGCCCGGCGAGGAGCAGACCGTCGAGCTCCGGCTCAAGCTGCTCGCGGACGCGGCCCTTCTCGGCTTCCCGAACGCGGGCAAGTCCTCACTGCTCCGCCGCATCTCGAACGCCAAGCCGAAGGTCGCGGACTATCCGTTCACGACGATCTCGCCCGTACTCGGAACCGTCGAAGCACCGGACGGGCGCCAGCTCACGGTGGCGGACGTGCCGGGGCTCCTCGAGGGGGCTCACGAGGGCGTGGGGCTCGGAGACGAGTTCCTGGCGCATCTCGAGCGCGCGCGGCTCTTCCTGCACGTGATCGACGCGACCGAGGACGCGGCCGAGCGCTTCGCCACCATCGACCGCGAGCTGCGCGGCTACGGCGCCGGCCTCGCCGAGCGCCCGCAGGTCATCGTCCTGAACAAGATCGACCTTCTCGAGGAGACGCCCGCGTTCGAGGTTGAGGATGCGCGCGTGCTGGCCGTTGTCCCCGTCTCGGCCGCGAGCGGAGCCGGCATCGACGAGCTCGAGCGCGCGCTCTTCGGCCTCGTGCCCGACGCGCCCCCGGAGACTCGCCCGGCCGAAGAGATCGCGGACTTCCTCGTCTACCGGCCGCGGCCGGAGCGGCGGCGTCCGTTCCGCCTCTTTCGCGTCGACGGCGGCTACCGGGTGCGGGGCCAGGCCACCGAGGACGAGCTCCGCGCCGCCGGCGTCCGGCCCGGAGACCCGGTGGAGTTCGAGTGACCGGCCTCTTCGGCGGCGCCTTCGATCCGCCGCACAACGGCCACGTGACGCTCGCAAAGACCGCGCTCGAGCACTTCGGTCTCGAGCGGCTCTTCGCGCTCGTCGTCGTCGACCCAGGGCACCGGGACGTCGTGCTGGACTTCCCGACCCGCTTTGCCCTCGCTGAGCTCGCGTTCAGCGGCCTGCCGTGCACCGAGGTCGTGTCGGAGGAGCACCGTTTCACCGTCGACGCCGTGCGCGGCGGGAGCTTCGGCGACGCGATCTTCCTCGTCGGCGCCGACGAGTTCGCAGGCTTCCTCTCGTGGAAGGAGCCCGACGGCGTGCTCGAGGAGGTGCGCCTCGGCGTCGCGACGCGACCGGGGTTCCCGCGCGAGGCGCTCGTCGCTGTTCTCGAGGCGCTGACGCGGCCCGACCGCGTCGAGTTCTTCGACATTCCAGAGCTGCCGATCTCGGGGACGGAGATTCGCGGGCGCGCCGCGAGCGGCGAATCGATCGACGAGCTCGTGCCGCCCGCGGTGGCCGCCGAGATCGACCGGCTCGGCCTTTACCGGTGATACCCTGAGGGCGTCGTAATCGAGGAGTTTCTGACCAGCTGACATCGCTCGAACAAGCTCGCCGAATCGCTCAGCTCGCCCAGGAGAAGCTGGCGAAGGATGTGGTCATCCTCGATATGCGCCCGGTGTGCAGCTACACCGACTATTTCGTCCTGGCCACGGGCGGGAACCCCCGTCAGGCCAAGGCGATCTACGACGAGGTGCACGAGCGCCTGAAGAAAGAGGCGAAGCTCTCGCCCCGGAACGTGCACGGAGGCAGCGAGGCGAAGTGGATCCTCGCGGACTACCTCGACGTGGTCCTGCACGTCTTCACGCCTGAGGCGCGCGACTTCTACCGGCTCGAGGATCTCTGGGGCGACGTGCCGTCGGTGGAACTGGCAGCCGCGAACTAAGCCAACCAGAGCACGAGGAGCACGATCCCCGCGAGGACGAGCGCGTAGATCCAAAACGCGTGCGCTCCCCAGAGGAACGCTTTCCACTTGCGCTCTTCGCGGCGCTTCTCGGCGTCGCCGGTCTCTTCGACGACGGGGCTGTAATCGGTCTTGTCTTCCACCGATTTCAGGGTCCCCGGCCCGAGAGGGAGACAAACGCTCTTCGGTACACTGCGCGGCGCGGGGCCATAGCTCAGTTGGGAGAGCGTCTGGCTGGCAGCCAGAAGGTCACGGGTTCGAGTCCCGTTGGCTCCACTTCGAGGCGTGCGCCGGACGCGCGTTCCCGCTACGGTGGCCCGATGAGCCAAGCAACCATGCACACCACTCACGGCGCGATCGAGCTCGAGCTCTTCGAGGACGACGCGCCCAAGACCGTCGACAACTTCGTGAAGCTCTCGAAGGACGGCTTCTACGACGGCATCACCTTCCACCGCGTCATCCCCGACTTCATGATCCAGGGCGGCTGCCCTCGTGGCGACGGGACGGGCGGGCCCGGCTACGAGTTCGAAGACGAGCCCAACGACCACCGCGTCGAGCGGGGCGCGCTCGCCATGGCCAACCGAGGCCCTGACACCAACGGCAGCCAGTTCTTCATCGTCACGACCCAGGCGGCGCCGTGGCTCGACGGGAAGCACACCGTCTTCGGCCGCGTGACCTCCGGCATGGACGTCGTCGATGAAATCTCCGGGGTCGACCGCGACGGAAGCGACCGCCCGCGAGAGCCGGTCACGATCGACCGCGTCGAGCTCTCGTAGGGTCTAAGGCCAGACCGTCGAGGCGGGGTCGAGATCGAGTGCCCCGCCGTCGTGGCACTCGGACGAGCGGTAGCCGGCGGGAGCCGTTATCGCGCGCTCGGCGACCGCGATCCGGGCCAGCCGCTCGGCTTCGGCGGGGTCGGCTCCGAGGCTCTCGGCGACGAACG
>DATEOR010000061.1:0-28716 GCA_035273885.1 Gaiellaceae bacterium | reverse complement strand
CCGACGTAGACGCGTGAGAAGGCGATCGCCGCGGCGAGGAGGAAGAAGAGCGGTGCGCTCCGCCTCCACAGGTACGTGAGCGAGACGGCGCCCGCGAACGCGGTCGCCGCGTGCACCGATGGAAAGGACCAGTCGCCGGCGCCCATGAGGGGGTCGGCCTGCGGCACGGTGAGACTGGGTCGGGGCCGCTCGACGCCCAGCTTGATCGCGAGCGCGAGTAGGTCCGCCGTCCACACGCTGCCGGCGGTGACGAGAACGGGAAAGGCGATGCTCCGCCGGGTCGCGAGGGAGATCCCCGCGGCGAGGAAGATCCAGACCATCCCGAAGTAGCCGATCACCGACAGGCCGACGAACAGCGGATCGAGCCATCCCGCTCGGTGCTCGACGACCCAGACGAAGACGTCGCGGTCTATCGGCGGCTCAGGAGCTGCTTGGTGGACTCGATCAGCGCCTGGGGGTCGAAGGGCTTGCCGATGAACGCCTGCGCACCCTCCCGCGCGGCCCTGCCCGCGGTCTCCTCGTCCACCTTGCCGCTGAACATGATCACCGGAACCGAGCCCAGGCCGTGGCGTTCCTGCATCGTCCGCAGCATCTCGAACCCGTCCACCTCCGGCATCATCACGTCGAGGAGGACCAGGTCGGGAGGCTCGTCCTCGAGCGCCGCGAGACCCTCCGCGGCGCTTCCGGCCTCGCGGACGAGGTAGCCGTCCATTTCGAGGTTCACGCGGACGAACTCACGCAGCTGCTCGTCGTCGTCGACGATCAGCACGACCTGCTTGGTCGCGGTCGTCGTGCCGCCCCCGCTCGACCCGGCGAGGAACGAGTCGAGGTCAGCGCGGCGAAAGCGCCGGTGGCCACCGGGCGTGTAGAACGCGGACAGGCGTCCGCCGTCCGACCATTTTCGGACCGTGCTCTGGGCGACCCCGAGATAGGACGCCGCCTGGCCAAGCGTGAGCCATTCGCTGCCCTCGCCCCCAGGATTCCCCCCACCCCGGCTGGTTCTACGTTCAGTGGCCATGTAAAGGCTCGCGCAATCTACCAAGCCTTTCTTTTCCACTCGCGTCAGGGACTCGAAACCGTGACCGTGACGGTCTCCTGCGGGGTCAGGGTCGTGACCTCGAGCGTCCGAACCGTCGTGTTCGTCTCCCCGCTCGCGCCTCCGCTCTCCAGGGCACGGCCGATCGCGATCCCGGCGAACAGGAGAACGGCCGCGGCGAGGAGCCTGACGAGCCAGACCAGAACCTTGCGCCCGGTGCTCCCGCGCCGGGGACGAGCACGTTCGCGCTCGCGCGCACGCTCGGCAGGAGTAAGGCCGCTCGACACGTCAGGGACGGTAGTCGCTCGCGCCCTGCGCGTAGAGCGCGAACGCCGCATCCTGGACAAGCGCCGTGTCCTTGATCCCGGCTCTCGCGCGCGCAGGCAGGGACGCGACGATCACGTCGCGCACCCAGTCCTCCGAGTTGTCGTAGGCCTGGGCAAGCTCCGCGAGGGTGAAGGTCTGACCGACCCGCCGGGCGAGCTCGTCCGCAACCGCGTCGACGAGGACGAGCAAATGGCGCGAACGAGCGGTGTCGTCACCGGCTGCATCGAGCAGACGTTTCCCTTCCGCCCACTGGTGCCGGGCGATTGCGAGGCTGGACATGCGCGGACGTTACCCCTGCACGGCGCGCTCACACCGCCGGTCGGGACACCAGCGCTCCTCCACCTCGCTCATGATTCGCTCGCCGAGCTCATAGCCGGGGCGGGCGAGGGCGAAGGCGGCGTGGGCGTGGAGACATTTGAGGTTCTCGCGGCTGCGCGTTCCGGCGATCCCAACGGGAAGCTCGGGCCTGAGGCTCCGCTGCTCGGCATCGGCCCGCTCGAGGCTCGCACCGAGCTCGGCATCCGCCTGGGCTTCACGTGAGTAGCGCTCGACTCCGCCCTCGGCCTCGAGGCGGGAGATCCCGGCCACGAGCCAGGGGCACGTCAGATAGAAGGTGGTCGGGAAGGGCTCTCCATCAGCTCCGAACGGCGCCTGTTCCGTAACCGCCGGAAAGCCGTACGCACAGCGCGCCGCAACCCGCCGGAACGGACGGGCAGGTCGGCCGAGCTGCCAGGAGACGACTCGCGTGTCGTCCACCAGATCATGGTACCGCCGGCTCTTCCGAGGTCCCGACGCCCTTGACGATGAAGAGGTGCTCGCCCTCGCGGACGAGCCCGAGGCGCCTCGCCTCCCGGATGACGTACTCGTTCTTCCCCGCGTCCATGAGCTTCTCGGTCAGGTCGGCGTTACTGCGCTCGAGCTGGGCGATGGCCGCCTGCCGGTGCCGCACCTCCTGCCGCGCGTGGCGATAAGAGGTCAGCGGGTGGATGTAGGACAGAGCGATCGCGACGAGAATCGCGGCGCCGATCCAGCGGAGGGCGAGCTTCGAGCGCGAAGGCCTGCGGCGAGCCATGGACAGCCGAAATTCGACTGGTCCGCACGGCTTCCTGCTCTCGGCTAGGCGGTTTCGACCTTGATGACGTTTGTGGTTCCCGGCACGTTCACCGCCGTGCCGGCGGTGATCACGACCCGGTCGCCGGGCGCGACGATGTCCGTTGCGCGCGCGGCATCGAGGGTGCGGCTCCACAGGTGCTCGACGTTGGCGCACTCCTCGATCTCGGCGGGGATGACTCCCCACTCCAGCGCGAGCTGCTGTAGCGCATAGCGCTTGTGGGTCGCCGCGATGATCGGCCGCTGCGGCCGATGCCGTGCGACAGCCGAAGCCGTCCGCCCGCTGTAGGTCGGGACGAGGATCGCTGCGGCGCCGAGAACCTCTGCGATGTCGCAGGCTGCATTCGACATCGCTTCACCCACGGTCGGGAAGGGATCCTCCCCGGCGCGGGCAAGCTCGTGGCGCGGCTGCAGGCTCGGCTCCACCGCGCAGGCGATCCGGTCCATGTAGACGACGCTCTCGATGGGGAAATCGCCCATCGCGGTCTCCCCGGAGAGCATGAGCGCCGAGGTGCCGTCGAGAACGGCGTTCGCGACGTCGCTTGCCTCGGCCCGCGTCGGGTCGGCGTGGTGGATCATCGACTCGAGCATCTGCGTCGCCGTGATCGCCGGCTTCCCGTGCTCGAGTGCGCTGAGGATGATCCGCTTCTGGACGAGCGGCACCGCAGCCGGGCCGATCTCGACGCCGAGGTCTCCCCGCGCCACCATGACCGCGTCCGAAGCGCTGATGATCGCGTCCAGCTCCTCGAGAGCCTCGGCCTTTTCGATCTTCGCGATCACGAGCGCGCTCGAGCCCGCGCTCTGGAGCAGCTCGCGCAGCGCGCGTATGTCTCCCGCCGAGCGCACGAACGACAGGGCGACGAAGTCGACGCCGATCGTGAGCGCGAACTCGAGATCCGCGAGATCCTTCTCCGTCAGGGACGGGATCGGGATCGTCGCGCCGGGCACATTGACGCCCTTGTGGGAGTCGACGCGGCCGCCGACGGCGACCTTGCAGTGGGCACGTCCGGCCTTCACCTCCCTGACCTGCAGGTGGACGAGCCCGTCGTCGATGAGGACGTCTTGCCCGGGCCCGAGCACCTCGGCGAGAACGGGCGGGCTGACCGGAAGGTCGCCGGGCTCTCCCGTCCCGTCGCCGGACAGCACGACTTCGTCGCCGGTGGCGAGCATGACGGTCCCCGGGAGCTCGCCTATCCGCAGCTTCGGGCCCTGGAGATCGCCGATCAGCGCGAGCGGGCGTCCGACCCGCTCCTGCGCCTCGCGCACGAGCCTTGCGCGCTGCGCGTGGTCTTCATGGGAGCCGTGCGAGAAGTTGAGGCGCGCTGCGTCCATCCCGGCCCCGACGAGCTTGTCGAGCATCTCCGCGGAGGAGGTTGCGGGGCCGATCGTGCAGACGATCTTGGTGCGGCGCCGTCCGAACGTCACGCCTTCACGTTAGCGCGCCCGGGGGAGGTGACCCGTCAGCGCGCCGAGCGTGGGAAGGCGGCCCAGCCCGGGTAAGACGCCTTCGAGCCCAGCTCCTCCTCGATACGCAGGAGCTGGTTGTACTTCGCCACCCGGTCCGTTCGGGAAGGGGCTCCGATCTTCGCCTGGCCCGCGCCGGTTGCGACGGCGAGGTCGGAGATCGTCGTGTCCTCGGTCTCGCCGGAACGGTGGGAGATGACCGTCCCGTAGCCCGCCGACCGGGCGAGCTCGATCGCCTCGAGCGTCTCGGTCAGCGTCCCGATCTGGTTCACCTTCAGGAGGATGGCGTTGGCGGCGCCCTGGTCGATCCCCTGGCGAAGGCGATCCACATTCGTGACGAAGAGATCGTCGCCGACGAGCTGCACGCGGTCGCCGAGCCGGTCGGTGAGCGTCCGCCAGCCGTCCCATTCGTTCTCCGCCATGGGGTCTTCGAGGGAGACGATCGGATAGCGGTTCGAGAGGGCTTCCCAGTAGTCGATGAGCTGGTCGGAGCTCGCGACGCGCCCCTCGAAGCGGTATGCGCCGTCCTTCCAGATCTCGGTTGCCGCCGGGTCGAGCGCAATTGCGATGCGGTCGGCATGACCTGCACGCTGGGCGGCGTCCATGATCGCGCGGACGGCGTCCTCGCTCGCGGCGAGGTCCGGCGCGAAGCCGCCCTCGTCCCCCACGGCCGTCGGAAGCCCGCGCTCGTGCAGCAATGCCTTCAGGGTCTGGAAGACCTCGACGCCGACCCGCAGGCCCTCGGCGAATGTCGAAGCACCGGCCGGGACGATCATGAACTCCTGCAGGTCGATGGAGTTCTGCGCGTGGGCGCCGCCGTTGATGACGTTCATCATCGGCACCGGCAGGATGTGCGCCTCCCCCCCGCCGATCCACGCGTAGAGCGGCTTGCCCGCATCCGCTGCGGCCGCCTTGGCAGCGGCAAGCGAACAGCCGAGGATCGCGTTCGCGCCCAGGCGTCCCTTGTTCGGCGTGCCGTCGGCCTCGATGAGCGCGTTGTCAACGGCTGCCTGGTCGGCGGCATCCATTCCCGAGAGCGCTGAGGCGAGCTCGCCGTCGACGTTGGCGACCGCCTGCATGACGCCCTTGCCGAGCCACTCGGTACCGCCGTCCCGGAGCTCCACCGCCTCGAACTGGCCGGTGGAAGCACCCGAGGGGACAGCCGCGCGGCCGAGGGCCCCCGAGTCGAGCTCCACGTCGACCTCGACCGTCGGGTTCCCGCGCGAGTCGAGGATCTGCCGGCCGTGGACGCGGGCGATCTTGCTCATGCGCCCGCCTTGGCGAGGTCGTAGTAGCGGTCCTGCTCGGCCAGCTCGAGCCCGGAAAACTTCTTGCCCTCCGCCGCCGCCAGCTCCGCCGCGCGCTCGACCCGCTCCACGAACCGCCGACTCGCCTGGCGCAGCTCGAGCTCGGGATCGACCCCGAGGTGGCGCGCCACGTTGACCGCGGCGAAGAGGACGTCGCCGAGCTCGTTCCCGCTCGGCTCCGCGCGCAGCTCCTCGACCTCGTCGTCGAGATCGGCCGAGGCTCCGGCGAGATCCGGGTACTCGAAGCCGACCGTCGCCGCACGGCGCTGCACCTTCTGCGCGTAGAGGAGCGATGGGAGCGTCTCGGGCAGGTGGTGGAAGATCCCCTCGCGCCCCTCCTGCTCGGTCTTCAGCTCCTCCCAGCGCTGCTTGACGGCACCCGGCGTGTCCGCCGTACCGTCCCCGAAGACATGCGGGTGGCGGCGCACGAGCTTTGCGTGAATCGCCCGCGTGACCGCGGCCAGGTCGCCCGCACCGCGCTCCTCGAGGAGCAGCGCGAGGAAGAACGTCTGAAAGAGAAGGTCGCCGAGCTCGTCCACGAGCTTGGCGTCGTCGGCCGCGAGCGCGGCGTCCGCGACCTCGTAGGCCTCCTCGACGGTGTGGGGGACGATCATCTCGGCGGTCTGGGCTCGGTCCCAGGGGCACTCGCGGCGCAGGCGCTCTGCCAGCTCCTGCAGGTCGACGAGAGCGCGTGCGAGCTCGTCGCGGTCCGCCACGCGGCTAGCCGATGGTTGTGGTTCCGCCGTTGGTGTCGGTCGGGCTCGCGGGGGCATAGCCCGGAGCGTAAGCGACCTCGTCGGCGTACTTCGCGGGGAGAGCGGCGATCCAGGCCTTCATGGCCGCGTTCTGCTTGGTCTGCAGCACCGTCGTCTTGATGGAGTCCTTCACCTGGTCGAGGGGGGTCGTCGTCGCAGGCTTGACCGCGGAGAGCACCTCGATGATGTGCCAGCCGAACTCCGTCTTGATGGGGTCGGAGAGCTCGCCCGTCTTCGCGGAGAAGACGAACTCGTCGAACGGCGCGACGGTCCGGCCTTTGAAGGCGGTGAACTTGCCGCCGTCGGCCTTCGAGGCCGTGTCCTGCGTGTACTTCTTCGCGAGCTTCGCGAAGTCCGCGCCGGAGGCGATCTGGTCGTGCAGCTTCTGCGCCAGGGCCTCGGTCTTAACGAGGATGTGGCGCACCTCGCGCGAGGCCGGCTGCTGGTACTGCGTCGGGTTCTTGTCGTAGTACGCCTTGATGTCGGCGTCCGAGACGGTGACCTTCTTCGTCACGGCCTCGTAGATCTTGTTGGTGAGGATGCGGGTGCGCAGCTCGTTGCGGACGTCCTCGTCCGTGAGGTTCTGCTTGGCGAGCTCGGTCTCGTACTTCTGCTCGTCCCCCTGGAAGAACTGCTGCTTGAGCTTGTCGAGCTCGGTCTGGATCTCCTGATCCGTGACCTTGATCCCCATCGACTCGCCCTCGAGCTCCCATTCCTTCTGCTCGACGAGACCCTTGACGACGGTCGCCTTCAACGCCTCGTACTCCGCGGTGCCGGGCTCGGGGAAGTCCTGCTTCTGCGCCTCGGCCGAGGCCTTCTGCTGCTCGATGAGCTTGTCGAACTCCTCCTTCGTCACCGTCTTCTCCCCGACGACGGCGATGGCGCCCTGAGGAACCTCTCGCGCATCCGATCCGCCACCGCACGCAGACACCGCGAGAGCCGCGATCAGCGCGAGCAGGAGCAGAGTGATGTTGCGACGGATGTGAGAGGACATCGGAGGAAAGGGCCTAGGCGGCCAACCGCAGATCGAGGATAGCATCGACCAGCTGCAGGGCTGACTTGAACGCGTCGCCCCGCAGAGTCACCTCGCTCTGGGCGCTCGAATAGACCGCCGTGTCGACGAGCACGCGCAAGCCCCGTAGCTCCGCAGAGCCGAGGACGAGCGGGCCGATCACGGTCCTGCCCGAGCGGAAGACGAGGTAGTCCGCGCCGAGGCGGGCGAGCTTGAGCTTGGCCTCCTGGATCTCGAAGAGGTGCTCGACGGGCTCGGGCACCGGGCCGAAGCGGTCCTCGGCCGCCGCGCGGAGCTCGCGGAGCTCGTCCTCGGACTCCGCCAGGGCGAGCCTGCGGTGGAGGTCGATCTTCTGCGCTTCGCCGGGGATGTAGTCGGCCGGCACGTAGGCGTCCAGCTGCGCCTCGACGCGCACCGGACGCCCGGCAGCGCGGCGGGTCCCGGAGAGCTCGGCAACTGCCTCGGCGAGGAGCTCGACGTAGAGCTCGAAGCCGATTGCCGCAACGTGCCCGGACTGTTCGGCGCCAAGCAGGTCGCCTGCGCCGCGGATCTCCAGGTCGCGCATGGCGATCGCGAAGCCCGCCCCGAGCTCGGTGTGGTCGGCAAGGGTGGCCAGGCGGGCGCGCGCCTCCTGGGTCAGCTCCTGCCCATCGGGATAGAAGAGGTACGCATGCGCGGTGACGTCGCTCCGGCCGACACGGCCGCGTATCTGGTACAGCTGGGCGAGCCCGAGGGCATCCGCCCGCTCGACGATGAGCGTGTTCGCCTCCGGGATGTCGAGGCCCGACTCGATGATCGTCGTCGAAACGAGCACGTCCGCGTCGCCGGCGAGAAACGAGAGCATGTGCTGCTCGAGCTCCCGCTCCGGCATCTGCCCGTGCGCGACGATGTAGCGCAGCTCCGGGCAGAGCTGGCGCAGGTGCTCGGCGGCCTCCTCGATCGTCTCGACGCGGTTGTGGAGGAAGAAGGACTGCCCACCGCGCTCGTGCTCCCGGCGCAGCGCGAGCTGCACGAGCTCTTCCTCGTACTCGCCGACGTGCGTGCGGATCGGCCTGCGGCCCTGCGGCGGGGTCTCGATGACGCTGATGTCGCGAAGGCCGGCGAGCGACATGTGCAGCGTTCGAGGGATCGGCGTAGCCGAGAGGGAGAGCACGTCGACCTCGAGCCGCAGCTGGCGCAGGAGCTCCTTTTGGGCGACGCCGAAGCGCTGCTCCTCGTCCACGATCACGAGCCCGAGCTCCTTGGGGACGACGTCGCGGGAAAGGACGCGGTGCGTGCCGATGAGGACGTCCACCTTGCCCTCGCGGTAGGCGGCCAGCACCTTTTTCACGTCGGCCGGCTTGCGGAAGCGTGAGACCATCTCGACTGTGACGGGAAAGTCGCGGTAGCGCTCGCGGAAGGTGTTCCAGTGCTGCTGGGCGAGAATCGTCGTCGGCGAGAGGAGCAGCGTCTGGCGCCCGTTCGCCGCCGCGACGAAGGCGGCGCGGACCGCGACCTCCGTCTTCCCGAAGCCGACGTCGCCACAGACAAGGCGGTCCATCGGGCGCGGCGCCTCGAGGTCTTCCTTCACGGCCTCGATCGCGGTCAGCTGGTCCGGCGTCTCCTCGAAGGGGAAGCTCGCTTCGAGCTGCTCGACCAGCTCGTTGTCGGTCGGAAGGGCCGTGCCCTCGGCGCGCTGCCGTTGCGCGTAGAGCGCGATCAGCTCGCCCGCGAGCTCGTGGGCGCCCGCCCGCGCGCGGCTCTTGATGTTGTCCCACGCCTTGCCGCCGAGCTTCGAGAGCGCAGGCACGTGCCCATCGGCGCCGACGTAGCGCGACACCTTCCCGATTTGCTCATGCGGGACGTAGAGGCGGTCGTCGCCCTTGAAGGCGAGGAAGAGGTAGTCGCGCGTGACCCCGGCAACTGTCTTCGTCTCGAAGCCGAGGAGCTTCCCGACGCCGTGGTCCTCATGAACGACGAAGTCGCCCGTCCGCAGGTCGGCGAAACTTTGAAGAGCGCGGCCGATGCGCGCGTCGGCGCGCGGCGGGCGCTTACGGAAGATCTGCGTGTCGGGAAGGAGGACGAGGCCGAGGTCGCGGAGAACGAAGCCGCGCCGAGCGGGCGCAACCGCGAAAAACAGACCTTCCTGGTCCGGCAGCTCGCCGCCCGGCTCGAGAACCTCCGGCTCGATGCGGCGGAGGAGCCCTTTTGTCCTGAGCGCCTCGCCGCGGTGCGCGAAGGTGACCACGACTCGGTTTCCGCCGCGCACGAACGCGAGCAGGTCGCGCTCGGCTTCGGACAGGCCTCTTGCAGCAACGGCAGGGCGCTGCGCCTCGAAGGAGTAGCGCTGGCCTGCCGGGAGCTGGCTCAACTCGATCGCGCCGCCGAGGCCGAGGTCGGCGCCGAGCTCCTCCCTGACCGCGGCCCGCGCGTCGTCGGCCTGCCAGACGAGGTCGGGGGCGCGAAGTGGGAGAACGAGGTCGTCCGGCACGGGCGCCGGCTCGTCCTCGAGCCAGGGCTCGACGAGGTCGGAGCGGCGCTCGGTCGCGGGATGGATCAGCGCCTCGACGAGCGGGTGCAGCGTGCGCTGCGTGAAGGCGGAGTACGCGCGCAGCGACTCGATCTCGTCGCCGAAGAGCTCGAGACGGATCGGCTCGCGGCCCGTCGACGGGTAGACGTCGACGATGCCGCCGCGGACGGCGAACTGGCCGCGCTCCTGCGCCTGCTCGACGCGCTCGTACCCGGCGAGTGCGAGTCGCTCGACGAGCTCCTCGCTGCCGGGGGCGTCCCCGACCCGCAGGCGGATGGTCTCCGGGCGGGTCTCCTTCGGCGGCACCCCCTCGGCCGCGCCGAGCGCGGAGGCGCACACGAAGCCGCCGGCCTCGAGGACTTCGAGCGCACGCGCGCGCTCGCCGACGAGGTGCGGAGGGGGCTCGAGCCCGCTCCCCCACCGCACACCGCGCGACGCAAAGAGGCCGACGTTCTGATCCCCGAGGAACCAGCCCGCGGCCTCGGCGGCGTCGCGGGCCTCCGAATCGTCGGGGAAGACACAGATGAGCGGCCCGCCGCGCTCGAGGAAGACCGCGGCGAGGAAGAGGGGAACGAGCGGCTCGGAGATGCGTGCAGCGGCGGGCGCCGCGACGAACTCGCGCAGGCGCTCGCTCTCGGCGAGCTCGCGGGCGAGGGTTGTGAGCGTCGGCTGGTCCATGACGAGCGACGGAACGCGCGGTTCCGCGGGGTCATCGTAGCCGCCGCGTTAGGGTCTACACGTGGCCGGAGAGCTGCTTCCCATCGGCATGCGCCCGAAGCTCGTGGCGTCGTTCGACCCACCCGATGCCGAGGCGCGCTTCAGGGAGTGGGAGACCGCGCACGCCGAGACCCTGGCGGCGATTCCGGGAAATGCGTGGCGCGTCGAGTACGGCCGTACCGGTGTGGGGCCTTACGTGCGCGTGCGGGTGGACGAAGAGCACCTGCCGGACGGTCTCTAAAGCCAATTCATCTCCTGTCGTGGGCCTCGAGCTCAACGCAAGAAAAGGCCCGCCGACGCACGCCGGCGGGCCTTCAATGGGACTCGAAATCGCCAGGTATGTCTAACCCTCGCGGCGGCTCCTGCGCGTCCACGACAGGTAGCCGTAGCCAGCGACGATCGCGAACGCGAACGGAATCATCCACCACCTGAAGGACAGGTACAGGGCGAGGATCACCCAGACGCCCACGAGCGCGAGAAACGCCACCCAGGGCAAGCGGAGCAATCGTACGACCAGGTTCGGCGTGGTGGGTGAGCTCATTTGAGGATCGCTTGCGTGGTCCGGCTTCCCTGGTGCCACACGTTGTTGCCGTCCCTCCACTTGGCGACCGACTTCGTGCGATAGAGGCCCCCACCGCACGGTAGCCCGCTGAACTGTGCCGTTGCGTCCATGTACGAGGTCGCCGAGCTATTGTACTTCCACGCCCGGTCACGGCAGTTGCTGAAGTTCGTCGTGTTGGGCGCTGCGTGTTCCAACACCCACTTGACGGCGAGGTCGCCCGCCTGCGTGTTCTTCGGAACCGGCAGTGGCCCGCCGCACTGTCCGCTGACGGCGAACTGCGTGTAGTTCGACGCGAACACCTGCAGCGGCTGGTCGGCGACCGCCGCTTCCGTCCCGGCGCAGGTCACCGTCGACGAGAAGTACCAACCCTTCGAGCTTTCGAACTGCTGGGCGGCAGCAGCCTTGCCGAACGGGATGCCGTACCCAATCTCTGCGCTGGCATTCGGCACGATCGCCAAAGCAGCGAGGACGACGAGCGTCGCCGTTGACATCAGAACCCTCACAGGTTCTCCTCTCATCTGCGGGGCAGAGGACCAGCCCGGTCTGCTCCGGGCTTGACCACCCTCCGCTCGGTACTGCCTCGCCCGGCTGTGCGCAGCAGCGCAGCGAAGCAGTACGCAGCGGAGAAACGCTGCCCTCCGTTCATGACGAGACCACCCGCCAGCCCGCGGCGTCGAGACGATCGGCATCCCTGCCTCCTATGGAGTGCCCGTCTGACCCCACTGGCGGGCGCTGACTGACGACCGGGCGAGTCAAGCAGCCGCGCTGACGTGTTGTCAATTGTCCGAAAAAGACAGGTTTAGTTGAAGCGCTGCTGGGCTTCTTCGAGCCCTTCGCGCACCAGAACCTCGACCGCATCCGCGGCGCTCGAGACCAGCGCGCCGACGTCCACGTCGGGCTCGAACGGCGAGAGCACCCAGTCCGAAACCGGCCGCGGGTCGCCGCGCTCCGGCCGCCCCACGCCGATCCGGAGGCGCAGGAACTCCGGCGTCTTCAGAGCCGACGCCACCGATCGCAGCCCGTTGTGCCCCGCCAGCCCTCCACCGAGCCGGGCCTGCATGCGGCCCACGTCCAGGTCCACTTCGTCGTGCACGGTGAGCAGCCACTCTGGATCTAGCTTGTAGAACTTCGCCGCGGCCGCGGCCGAGCGCCCCGATTCGTTCATGTACGTCTGCGGCTTCAGCAGCGCGACGCGCGCGCCGTCGAGCCGCACATCGGCGACCTCACCGGAGAACTTCGAGCGCCACGAGCCGCCGTGCCGGCGCGCGAGCTCGTCCGCGACCATGAAGCCGACGTTGTGCCGCGTCGTGGCGTACTCGCGCCCGGGATTGCCGAGCCCGACGACCAGCAGGTCGAGTGTCGAGGCCTGCTCGCCCCGACGAAACAGGCGCATGGATTAGCCCTCGGGCTGCTCTTCGCCGGAGGCCTCCGCCTCCGGCTCGCCGCCGTCGGCAGCCGCCTCGCCCTCGCCCTCGGCGCCCTCGCCCTCGGCAGCCTCGCCCTCGATCTCCTCGCCTTCCTCGCCCTCGACTTCCTCGGGCTCGGGCTCCGGCTCCTTCGTGGGCGGGCTGAGCGTGGCAAGCACGGTCTCGGGATCGTCGAGGAGCTTGACGCCCTCGGGCACGCGCAGGTCGGAGAGGCGGAGGCTGTCGCCGATCACCATCGCGGTCACGTCGAGCTCGAGGTGGTCGGGCACTTCCATCGGGAGCGCCTCGACCCGCACCTCGCGGTTGATCTGGCTGAGCACGCCGCCTTCCTTCTGGCCGGCGGCCTCACCGGTGAGCTCGATGACGACGTTCGTCTGAATCGCCTGGTCGAGCCGCACCTCGTGCAGGTCGATGTGGAGGAGCCGGGCCCGCGTGGGATCCAGCTGGTAGTCCTTGACGACCGCGTGATGAGCCTTCTGCTGGCCCTCGAGGACGACGTCGAGAATCGCGTGCAGACCGTGATCACCGGTCAGCGCCTTGCGCAGCTCGCGCTCCTCGATGCAAAACGGATGCGCCTTGTCCCCGTTCCCGTAGAGAACTCCCGGGATGAGGCCCTGATCGCGCAGACGCCGGGACTCCGCGCTCCCGCGCGACTCCCTCGCCTGCACCTGCAGCTTGACTCGTTCTCCTGCCATTACCGGCGGAGAAGTGTACCGACGCCGTCTTGCCTTCCGCCGGGGTGAGTGCTTGAACCCTGGGATGCGAAAATTTCTGCTTCTGACCCTTGCGGTCGCGCTCGTGCCCGCGTTCTCGCCGGCGAAGGCGAGCCCGGCGACCCTCGCCCAGCGCGTGTCCGCGTTCGAAGCCAAGCTCGCGTGCCCGGCGGCTGAGGAGCTCTTACGAAGAGCGCTCACCTCAGCTCGCGCGTGACGAGCCAGCCGGAAGGTCGCGAGCGCGAGGCCGCCGGTCGGGAGAGCGCCTGCCCACTCCGGGCGCCCACACGTCGCTAGCAAGCAGGGCGCATGCTGGCATGGCTTTCGGGAACCCTTAGAAGAGCTGGTTTTCGCCGGCGAAGATCGCCGAGACGGACTCGTCCGAGAACACGTTCTTGATCGTGTCCGCGAGCAGGATCGAGACCGTGAGAGGCTCGGGGAAGTTGTCCGGCCGCAGGAGCGGGTTGATCGGCACGGTGTCGGTGACCGCGATCTCCTTCAGCTCGCTGTGGCCGAGCTTCTCGAACGCGTTCTCCGGGATGAGCGCGTGCGTTGCACAGGCGTAGACCTCGGTCGCGCCCGCGTCCTTGAGCGCCTGCGCGCCGGCGATGAGCGTCCCGCCGGTGACGATGATGTCGTCGGTCATGATCGCGATCTTCCCCTTGACGAGGCCGATCACCTCGGTGACCGCCGCGGAGTCCCTGGCCGGGCGCGTCTTGTTCATGATCGCGAGGTCGGCCTCGAGCATCTCGCCGAACTTGCGCGCCATCTTCGCGCGGCCCGGATCCGGCGACACCGCAACGACGCCGTCCCCGTGCAGGCCCTTGTCGCGGTAGTACTGCGCGAAGAGCGGGAGCGCGGTCATGTGGTCGACCGGGAGCGAGACGAAGCCCTGGATCTGACCCGCGTGAAGATCCATCGTGAGGATGCGGTCGACGCCGGCGGCGACGAGCATGTCCGCCACGAGCTTCGCCGTGATCGGCTCGCGCGGCGCCGACTTCTTGTCCTGGCGCGAGTACGGGTACCAGGGCATGACCGCGGTGATCCGGTTCGCCGAGGCGAGCTTGGCAGCCTGGATCATGATCATGAGCTCCATCAGGTGGTCGTTCGTCTTCGGCCCGTGGCACGACTGCACGAGAAAGACGTCGGCGCCGCGGATGGACTCGCAGTAGCGGCAGTACGTCTCGCCGTTGGCGAAGGTCTCGAGCTCGACCTCGCCGAGCGAGATGTCGAGCACCTCGGCAATGCGCTCGGAGAGCTCGGGGTTCGAGCGGCCGGAGAAGAGCATGAGCTTGCCGGAGGGACCGCGCTCGATCCAGCGGCCGCGCTCTCCGCTGGACTGTGGAACCGGCACCTCAGGCACTTCAAGGCCCGGCAGCCTGGTCAGCTCAGTCGTTCCGCTTTCCACTGTTGCCTTCCTGGTCGATCCACCCCGCGACGGTACTCGAAGCATCGCGGTCAACCTCCACTCGCGCAACTGAGACATTGTCCCTGCAGCGCTGGACGTACCGCACGGTCACCCTCCAGAACCGCGCCGGCGAAGCGCAGCCTCGGCCTCCGCCAGCTCCTCCGGCGTGTTCACGCCGAGACCCATTTCGGCCACAGGGGCACAATAGACGGCAGCGACGCGCCCGGCTTCCACGAGGCTCAGCACCGCGTCGGTCAGGTACAGCTCGCCCTGGGCGTTGGCCGGGTCGAGCGCCTCGAGCGCGGGCCACAGATCGGCTGCGCGGAAGACATAGATCGAGGTGTTGAGCTCGCGGATGGCGCGTTCCTCCGGGGAGGCGTCCTTCTCTTCGACGATCGCGCGCAGAGCGCCCTGCTCGTCCCGGATGATGCGGCCGTACGGAAGCGGCTCGTCCGGCTCGATGGAGAGAACCGTGACGGAGGCGCCGGCCCTGCGGTGCTCGTCCAGCAGAGCCTCGAGAAGGTCGGTGGTGAGCAGCGGCGCGGCGCCGTCGAGAACGAAGACGTCTCCGTCGAAACCGGCGAGCGCCGGGTGCGCGGCCGCGACGGCGTCACCGGTGCCTTTCGGCTCCTCCTGGACGGCCAGGGTCGCACCCGCGGGCAACGTGCCGTCCAGCTCGCCCTTCGTTTCAGGTGAGCAGACGACGACGAGCGGATCGGGGCCGAGCGGCAAGACCGGCGCGATCGACCAGTCGAGCAGCCGCCTCCCGAGCAGCGGGTGCAGGTGCTTCGGGCGGTCGGAGCGCATCCGCGTTCCGAGGCCCGCAGCCATCACGACCGCGGCGAGCGATGAGGTCATGGGCTCGAGGTTATGGCTGGGGCGGGAGGATTCGAACCTCCGGTCACGGGACCAAAACCCGCTGCCTTACCACTTGGCTACGCCCCACCGAAAGATGCCGTTTGCAGGGACTTTGTCGACGAAGTTCACGGAACCGACACCTGGAGAATACCGGGTCACGTCATCTCGACTGGGCGCCGATCCTGCTTCCTGGTCTTGTCCGCGTTCATGCCTGGCCTATTTTCGGTCGAGGAGGAGCGCCGCCAGCAGGAAGACCGCGAGACCGATGAGGACGACGAGGGCAAGCACCTTGACGAGGACCCAGAGCACCGGGACGAGCACCGCCAGGAGCTGGGAGACCGCCGCGATCCAGGTCGCCTCGTAGACCACGCCGGGCCGCCGGCGTCCGAGGAACCAGTAGGCGGGGAGCGCGACGATCACCGCGATGATCACGTAGCGCCAGCCGTGGGCGCTGAAGAGGACCAGCAGGCTCTCGACGAACGCGATCAGGAGGGCGAGCCGGAGCCGCCGCTCCCTCAACCAGCGCGCCGATGCGCTTTCGCCGTGCTCGATCGTCCGGGGCTCGTCCATGGCGGCGCGACGCTACCAGACAGGAGCGACCACCCAGGTCCTCGCCTGAATGCGCAGCCCGCGCGCGGCGCGCTTGGCGTCGGCGAGGTGGTGGAAGAGGCCGTAGACGGCGGGCCCGGCGCCGCTCACGTCGGCGCGGAAGGCACCGTCGTCCAGGAGCTCCTCGACGATCTTGGGCCTGCCCGCGGCCTCGGCGAGGTCGTTCCGCGGGAAGGCGGCGAAGTCGCGCGGCCGGCGCACAGCAGCGAGCGCGTCGGTCAGCGCCACGCGCCGCTCCTCGAACTGCTCAGCTCCATTTGTGGCGTCGAACCGAGCGTAGATGTCGGCGGTCGACGTCTTCGCCGCGCGGCGCGGGAGCGCGATGACCACCCAGAAATCCTGCGGCAGCTCAAGTGAGGTGAGCCGCTCCCCCGCGCCTTCGGCGAGCTTCGGACCAGGCTCGAGGAAGAACGGTACGTCTGCCCCGATTTCGGCCGCGACCTCCGCGAGGCGGCCGGCAGAAAGCGGCTCGTCGAGCAGCGGATTGGCCAGGGAGAGCGCAGCCGCCGCGTCAGCGCTTCCTCCACCGAGGCCCGCCGCGAGCGGGATCCGCTTGCGGATCTTGACGCGCCAGCGGGGCTCGGTCCCGGCTGCAGCTGCAAGCCGCTCCAGTGCGGCGCGCACAATCGTGTCTTTCCGGAAGCCGTCGACCCCGAGGCTCTCCGCGGGCGCGACCTCGACCGCATCGCAGATGTCGATGCGTTGCATGACGGTGACGACCTCGTGCAGCCCGTCCTCCCGAGTCGGTCCGACCAGGAGTGCGAGGTTGATCTTCGCGGCCGCGGGCAGGCGCTTCACGGAAGGAGCTCCGCGAGCCGAAGAAACTGCGGGGGCGCGAGCGCCTCGGCGCGGACATCCGCGCGTAGCCCGAGCTTCTCCAGCGCCGTCTCCGCGTCCGCCCTGCCGCCACGGACGAGTTCGAGCGAGTTGAGCAGCGTCTTTCGCCGGTGCCCGAACGCACCCTGGACGATCTCCTTGACATGCTCGAACTCGACCCCCCAGGTACGGGTGCGTCTGAACGCGACGAGCGCGGAGTCCACATTCGGCGGCGGGCGGAAGACCGTACGGGCGACCGGGTGGAAGCCGGTGCGCTCGGCCGTGAGCTGGATGAGTACCGAGACGGCGCCGTAGCTTTTCGTCCCAGGCTCGGCGAAGAAGCGGTCCGCGACCTCGCGCTGCACCATCACACACCAGAGCTCCAGCGAGGGCAGACCGTCCAGGCTTTCGGCGATCAGCGGCGTGGCGATCTGGTACGGCAGGTTGGCGACGAGCTTCGCCGGAGGCGGGTCGAGCGATTCGAGCGGGAGCGCCAAGGCGTCGCCGAGCAGGAGCTCGACGTTGTCGTGGCCGGCGAGGCGCTCACGGAGGTGCGGCTCGAGGCCCCGGTCGAGCTCCACGGCGTGGACGAGGCGTACGCGCTCGGCAAGGTAGGCGGTGAGGACACCGAGCCCGGCCCCGACCTCGAGGACAACGTCGTCCGGGCCGAGGTCGGCGAGGCGGCCGGCAACGCCGAGGATGTTGTCGTCCACGAGGAAGTGCTGGCCGAGGTCGCGATTGGGTGCAACGGGAAGCTTCACGGGAGGCCGAAGGCCGCGGTCGCGTTGGCGTCGATCGAACGTTCGAGCTCGTCGCGGTCCTCGCCACGCGCCTCGGCCAGAGTCGTAAGCGTGTGGACGACGTTGGCCGGCTCGTTCGGCTGGCCTCGCAGCGGCTGCGGAGAGAGGTATGGGCTGTCCGTCTCCGCCAGGATCCGGTCTGCGGGGACACGCGCCGCCGCGGTCCGGAGCTCCATCGCCTTGGGATAAGTCACGTTCCCTGCGAAGGAGACGTACCAGCCCCTCTCCAGCGCGGGGCCGAGCAGGCGAAGCGACGAGAAGCAGTGCAGTACGACGCGCGCCCCGTCCGGAAGCCCGGTGAGCACCGCCAATGTGTCCTCCTCTGCCGAGCGGGTGTGGACGACGATCGGCTTGCCCGCGGAAACGGCGAGATCCGCCTGCGCGCGGAAGAGGTCGAGCTGGCGGGCATGCGGCGCGTAGTCCCGGAAATGGTCGAGCCCGGTCTCGCCGACCGCCACAGCTTTCGGGTGCTCGAGCAAGGTCGCGAGCTCGTCGACCTCGGCGGAGCCAGCCGTGCCCGCCTCGTGCGGGTGGATACCGAGCGAGACGAAGACGCCGTCCTTCCCTTCCGCGAATGCGAGCATCGCGCGGCAGGAGTCGAGCGTCGTACCGATGGTGATGATTCGTCCGACTCCCGCTTCACGGGCGCGCGCGAGCGCCGCCGGCGCGTCGTCGAGAGCGTCCAGGTGCGCGTGTGTGTCGATCACACCGATTCAGACTGCCGCGGGCGAATCGACCCGTGGAAAGAGCGGCACGGCCGGCGCAATCCCGTCTGCCGCGCGAGTCTGGCCGGACCGCGCACGATCCCAGTCCAGGCCAGGGTCCTGGCCGAGCGCCTCCAGGATGCGAGGTGTCGTCTCGGGCAGGTACGGAGCCAGCGTGACGGCGAGCACGCGCAACCCGTCGGCGAGGTCGAACAGCACGCGGTCGAGCTCGTCCGCCTTGGCCTCGTCCTTTGCGAGCTCCCACGGTGCGTTCTGCTCCACGTGCCGGTTGAGTGCGCGGACGACCTCCCAGATCTCGTCGAGACCCCCGGTCAGGTCGTACGAGTCCAGGCGCTCGACGACCTTGCCCCCGAGCCCGTCGAGCTCGGCAGCCAGCTCCGTGGAGCCCTGGGCCACCGGAAGCTTGCCGCCCCGGTAGCGCGCGATCATCGCCGTCGTGCGTGACAGGAGGTTGCCGAGATCGTTGCCTAGCTCGCGCTCGTAGCGCTCGTGCAGCCCGTCTACCGAGATGTTGCCGTCCTGCCCGAACGAGGCCGCGCGGAACAGGTAGTAGCGCACCGCGTCGACTCCGTAGACGTCGATGAGCTCGAGCGGGTCGATGACGTTCCCCACCGACTTGGACATCTTGCGGTCGTCGATCAGCAGATAGCCGTGCACGAACAGCTGCTTTGGCACGCTGACTCCGGCGCCCATGAGGAGCGCCGGCCAGATCACGCAGTGGAACTTGAGGATGTCCTTCGCCAGGAGGTGATGGACCTCCGGCCAGAGCCGGTCGCGGAGGTCCTCGCCCTCGCGCGCGAAGGCAAGCGCGCTCCAGTAGTTGATGAGGGCGTCGACCCACACGTAGACGACCTGGTCGGGGTCCCAGGGCACCGACACACCCCACCGCTGAGTGGCACGGCTCACGCTGATGTCGTCGAGGCCCTGCTCGATGAAGCTCCGCGCCTCGTTGGCCCGGAACTTCGGCAGGACGAACTCCGAGTTCTCGTCGTAGAGGGCGAGCAGCTTGTCCTGGTACGCGGAGAGCCGGAAGAAGTAGTTCTTCTCCTCCACCCACTCCGGCGGAATCCCGTGCTGCGGGCAGTTCCCGTCCACGAGCTCGGCTTCCGTGTAGAAGGACTCGCAGCGGCTGCAATAGAGCCCGGCGTAGACACCTTCGTAGATCTCGCCGGCGTCGTAGATCCGCTGCAGGAACTCCTGCACGAGCTGTTCGTGGCGTTCGTCGGTCGTACGAATGAAGAAGTCGTTGGAGACGTTGATCCGCCGCGTCATCTCCATGAAGGTGGCTGCGTTCCGGTCGACGAACTCCTTCGGGTCGAGACCGGCCTCCTCCGCCACCCGCGCGATGTTCGAGCCGTGCTCGTCGGTGCCCGTCAGAAAGAAGGTCTCCTCTCCCCGCTGGCGACGGTGGCGCGCGAGGATGTCCGCGGCGATCGTCGTGTAGGCATGTCCGACGTGCGGCGTCGCGTTGACGTAATAGATCGGTGTGGTGATGTAGAAGCCCACGCACGGCAATCATACGAATGACTCCGCGCGGCCCCGCAGCCGCAAATGATGGTTAGAAACGGCAAAGCGCGGGGACGTGTTGTTGGAAGTCCGCCGCGAACGAAAGGCAGAGCGACGTTGGGGTCGAACGGAACAACGGAGCGCCCGAGTGCGCGCTCGACGAGGGGGGCAACGAGGACGGGGATCATCCGCCACATCGACGACCTGGGCCGGATCGTCATTCCCATCGAGATCAGGAAGCGGTTCTCGCTCGGCGAGAAGGATCCGCTCGAGATCTCGGTGAAGGACGATGTGATCCTTCTCTCGAAGCCGGTGACCGTCTGCATCTTCTGCGGGCGCCGCAGCTCGCTGCAGGAGCATCGCGGACGGTCTGTCTGCCGCAACTGCGTGAGCGAACTCGCGTCGGCGGCGGGCTAGACCGGCGCAGAGCAGCGCGAGCCCGACCAGCACCGCAGCGCCCGGCGCGGTCCACGCGAGGCGCGAAGACGAGACAGAACGTGCGTCGATGCCGTCGGGCACGCGCGTGTTCGCCTCAGGAAGCACCGCGGGGGCCTGCAGGGCGTTCGGCAATCGCGCGAGGCGGGCCCGGGTCCGAGCGTGAGGCAGGTCGTTCGTATGTGGCCGCCGCGCGCCGGCTGACCGGCTCCGCGTGCGAGCCCTCGGCACCGCGTCCGGGTTTTCGGCCGGCGGAGCGCTCGGCTGCTCGACGACCACCGGCGCCGGAGCGACGTGCTCGTGGTGCTTCGAGCCCGGATGGCTCGGCGCGGGGACGGGCTCGGGCTCTACCGGAGCCGGGTCGTCGGGAGCCGGGGCCGGCGGCGCCGCGGGCAGAAGCCCGACGGGATCGACGTACCCGTCCGGCTCGTCGGCCTTCCGGACCCCCAGATAGACGTACGGCTCGGCGGCCTCTCCCACCGACCCCACGGCGTCTCCCTCCCCGACCTCGAGCCCCTGCGCCACGGAATAGGAACCGAGGCGCTGGAGGGTGACCGCGAAGCCGTCGGCGGTCCGGATGGTGATCGTCTTCCCGCCCGTGGGCACCGTGCCGGCGAAGCTGACCGTGCCGGAGGCGGGCGCACGAACGGTCGTGCCGGCCGGCGCGCCGATGTCGATGCCTCGGTGCTGGCCGCCGGCGTAGGGATCGTCGCCAAGGACGAAGGGTCGTAGCACCGGCCCGTCGACGGGCCAGGCCCAGGCGAGCGCGGGCTGCACGCCGACCTGGAGCGCGACGAGGACCGGAAGCAGCAAGGCGAGGCTCTTCATCGCCGCTCCTCCTCGTTGTCATTTCTGGGAACAACAACAAGGTAATGGGGGCGCCACTCCGTTGTCAAGTAAGGCTACAGTGACGCTTTGTAAAGCTTGTTGCGCGGAACTCCGGTGAGCCCGGAGATGAGATCCGCGGCCCGGCGACGCGGCAGGCCGGCCCCGACGAGCTCGAGGACGGCGGCGAGCGCATCCTGCTCCGCCACCGATCCGCTCACGCCCGACGGCCCGAAAACGACGGTGATCTCGCCCTTCGGCGGCTCCTGAAACCGCGTGGCCACTTCCTCCGCCGACCCGCGCACGACCTCCTCGAAACGCTTCGTCAGCTCCCGGCAAACGGCGACCGGCCGCCCGGGATCTGCCTCGGCAAGGGAGCGCAGCGACGCCGGCAGCCGCTTCGGAGACTCGAAGGCCACGACCGACCCGTCGAAGGAGGCGATTTCGTGCTAGAGGCGGTCGAGCGCCTCCCGCCCGCGCGGCAGGTATCCGACGAACGAGTAGCGCTCGCCGACCAGCCCGCTCGCGACGAGAGCGGTCTCGACCGCGGACGGGCCCGGCAGAACCGTGACCTCCAGGCCGCGCTCGATCGCCGCCCTGATCAACCTCGCGCCCGGGTCGTTCACGCCGGGAAGACCGGCGTCACTCGCGAGCGCGATCTTCTCCCCGTCCTCCAAGCGCGGCAGGAGCTCCTCGACGCGCTTCGCCTCGTTGTGCTGGTGATAGCTGAGGAGCCTGGCGCGAATCCCGTGACGCTCGAGGAGGGTGCGCGTCCGGCGGGTGTCCTCGCAGAGGACGAGATCGGCCTCGCCGAGCTCGCGGAGAACCCGGAGCGTGACGTCCTCGAGGTTCCCGATCGGCGTCGCGCAGACGACGAGCGGCACTAGTGCCCCCGGTGGAGTGCCTCGAAGCCGACGAGCCCTGCGCCGATCAGGCCCGCCTCGACGCCCAGGAGGGCGGGAACGATCTTCACTTCGTCCTTCGCGGGCGAGAGCGCGCGCTCGGCGACCACCCGGCGCGCCGGCTCGAAGAGAAGGTCGCCGGCGCGGGAGAAGCCGCCTCCGATCACGACGAGCTCCGGATTGAAGATATTGACGAAGCTCGCGATGCCGACGCCGAGGTGAAAGCCCACGTGGTCGAGCACGTCGCGGGCATCGCCCGGGCCGTGCGCGGCGAGCTCGACGGCGAGACGCGCGTCTACGTTCTTTCCGTCGGCCGCCGCGCGGCCGAGGTCGCCGTCGGGATTTCGCTCCGCCGCTTCGCGCGCGTAGCCGTCGGCGGCCGTGCCGGAGGCCATCGCCTCGAGGTGGCCGCGCCCGGGGCAGTTGCCCTGACAGGGAGGGCCATTGAGGTCGAGTGTGATGTGCCCGAGCTCGGCAGCCGCGCCGATCGCGCCGCGGTAGAGCTCACCGTCGAGGATCAGGCCTCCGCCGACCCCGGTGCCGAGCGTCAGCATGACCATGTGCCTGGAGCCGCGCCCGGCGCCGTAGCGATGCTCGGCCAGCGCCGCCGCGTTCGCGTCGTTCTCAACTGCCACGGGCATCCGGAACCGCTCGAGGAGGCGATCGCGGAGCGGCACGTCCGAAAGCGGGATGTTCACGGAGTCGATGGCCTCTCCCCGGCGCTGGTCGATGGTCGAGGGAATGCCGATGCCGATCGCGCCGATGTCTTCCTCCATGAGCCCCTGGACGGCGTCCTCGACCTGCGTCAGGACGGCGTCTTCGCTGCTCACGTCGGTCGCGGCGACCACGCGCTTCTCGACGACCCCCTGGTCGTCGACGACCCCGGAAAGCAGCTTCGTGCCCCCGAGGTCGAGCGCGATGACGCGGGGGGAAGCCATGAGCTCCGGCTACGATAGTCGGTCGCGTGGCGCCCAAGGACAAGCCGTACCGCATCTACCGCGGGGGGAGAGTCAAGGGGCCGATCCGGCCCGAGTCGCCGAAGTCCGACCGCAAGGCGGACAAGGACAAGGCGAACGGACCCGAGCCCCGAGAGTACCGCGGCCCGAAGCCCGCCCGAACGAGGCGGCGCTGGGTCCGCCCTGTCGTCTGGACTCTCGTCGGCCTCCTCATCCTCGCCCTCGTCTGGGCAGTGCTGGGCTTCCTCGCCTTCCGCAGCGGCGTCAAGGAGGCGAACAAGAAGCTCGACCCACGGGCGGAGCGGGCGCTGACGCCGCAGGACGGGATCATGCTCTCGAACCCGAGCAACATCCTCGTGCTCGGCGCCGACAACGGCTCCAAGAGCAGACAGGAAGCCGTGGCGCGCTCGGACTCGATCATGATCGTCCACACGGACCCGGACGAGCACCGGATCGCGCTCCTCTCCATCCCGCGCGACCTCCGCGTCGACATCCCGGGCCACGGGGAGGACAAGATCAACGCGGCCTTCGCCTACGGCGGCCCGACGCTCGCGATCAAGACGGTGCAGAGCGTCACCGGGCTCCCCATCAACCACGTGGTCGTCGTCGACTTCGGCACCTTCGACGAGGTGATCGACGCTCTCGGCGGGGTCTCGATCGACGTGCCGAAGCCGATCCTCTCCAACAAGTTCGAGTGCCCACGCTCATCGCAAGCGGCCTGCGACCGCTGGAAGGGCTGGCGCTTCAAGAAGGGCGAACAGACGATGAGCGGCAAGCGCGCGCTGATCTACGCGCGGATCCGCGAAAACCAGCTCGATCCGAAGGAGTCCGACATCACGCGAGGGGAGCGCCAGCAGGCGGTCGTCTCGGCGATGGCCGACAAGATCGTGAGCTTCACGGAGTACCTGAAGGCGCCCTTCAACGGCAAGGACATCGTCAAGCCGCTCGCGACCGACCTCTCCGCCGCGCAGATCCTCGAGCTCGGCTGGATCAAGTTCCGCACACCATCGAGCGGGAAGCTGAAGTGCCGCCTCGGCGGAACCGCCTCGAGCCTCGGCGGGATCGACTACATCGTCGGCACCGAGGAGAACGTCTCGGTGATCGCGATGGTGACCGGGAAGAGCGCACCGCAGCCTCCGAAGCCTGCATCCGGCCCCTACGGCCCCGGCTGCATCGTCGGCGGCTAGCGAGTAGCGTCTCGACCGTGGAACAAGACCAGACCGTCGTCCTGACCGTCGTCCCCGAGGAGACCGAGGCGGAACTGCTGTGCGGCCTCCTCCGGGCGAACGGCATCGAGTGCGGCTATCGCGACACTGACGCGATCGACTCCCCGATCGAGGGCTTCATCCCCTCGGGCCCGCGCGAGGTGCTCGTCCACGAGGCCGACCTCGAGGCCGCGCGGGCACTCTTGCCCGAGGCCTAGGCCTCCGCGGTCTTCTTCTCGGACTTCTTCTCGGACTTTTTCTCGGGCTTCGAGTCGGTCTTCTTCTCGGACGAGTCGGCCTTGTCGGCGTTGTCGCCGTCGCGCTTGCGGGAGCCGCTGCCGTAGTCCGTCTTGTAGAACCCCGAGCCTTTGAAGTGGATCGCAGCGGGGTAGAGAACCTTCTCGAGCGGGCTCTCGCCGCAGATCTGGCACTCTGACGGAGGCGGATCCGTCATCCGCTGGAACAGCTCGAAGGTGTGCCCGTTTGGGCACCTGTATTCGTAGATCGGCATCGAAAGAAAGGCCCGGTTTGCGGGAGGAAATGCTACCAGGGGGGACGGCCGCCTCTGGCGCGCGCGCCGAGCCGGCGCCGCGTCCATCGTGGCTCGAGCGGACGGTTCTCCGCGTCCGCGCGGACCCGTACCGGCTCGGGGTCGGCGTCATCTCGGCCGCGCTCGCGACCTTCCTCCTCTTCCAGATGACGGTGTGGCCGCCGCACGAGGACGAGACACTCGTCTTTTTCGTCACGCAGCAGCCGATCGGCGACGTCTTCTCCACCGTCTTCGCGGAGAGGGGCGGCGCACCGCTCCACTGGCTCCTCGCCTACCTCGCCGGCTCGATCTCCCCCAGCCTCACCGCGCTGAGGCTCGTCTCGGTGATCTTCGCGGTCGCGAGCATGCCCGTGATCGCGGCGCTCGTCGCGCGGCTCTCGGACAAGCGGACCGCGCTCGTTGCGACCGCGCTCGCAGCGGCGAGTTGGATCACCATCTACCACGGCATCTACGCGCGCATGTACAGCCTGTTTCTCTTCCTCAGCGCGCTCTCGTTCCTCACCTTGCTCCGCGCGGTCGGGACGCGCGACCGGAAGCTCTGGGCCGCATGGATCGCGGCGATGGTGCTCACCATCGCAACGCAGCCTTACGGGACCTTCGTGCTCGCCGCCCAGGCCGTGTACGTGCTCGCGCGCCGGTGGCGTCGGGAGTTTCCTTTGCGGCCGGCGGCGGTCTCGTTCGCGATCGTGGTCGCTCTCGTTGCGCCGCTCTGGCTCATCTACCGTACGCTCGCCTCGCGCTTCGGAATCGGCGTCACCGGCGAGAGCGACTCCAAGCTGGGGTCACCGGTCGACGTCCTCGAGTACGTGTGGCACACGATCGGGGACTTCGGCGCCGGCTGGACCGCGGCGGCGGCCGTGTTCTCGGCGCTCGCAGTGCTCGGCGGACTCGCGCTCTTCCGCACCCGGCCGGCCGCGGTTCTTCTGACCGCCGCGGTGCTGCTGGTCCCCACCCTCGCGCTCATGGTCACGCGGTCGCAGTCAGCTGTCTTCCTTGAGAGCCGCCACCTGATCTTCGCGCTGCCGTTCTTCCAGATGCTCGTCGCGGCCGGCCTCCTGAAGCTCGCCGGCATGGCGGGGCGAGCCGAGGCGGCCGTCGTCCTGGTCGGCCTGACCGCGCTCCTCGGCGTCGAGTTCGGCTGGGGCTGGCACAAGACGCCCTACATGTACGCGGGCGAGCCCGCCGCCCGCGAGCAGGCGCGGGAACAGGCCGCGGAGTGGCTGGCCGCGACGAGCCGGCCCGACGACGTCCTCTTCGGCTACGAGCCGCTCTACCTGGACGCACGGGAGGCGGGAGCCCCGTTCGGCTCCGTGATCGTGCAGCGCGCGGATCCCCGGCTCGCCGTCGAGAGCATCGACGAGGCGCCGAAGCCCCTGGGCCGGGGCGTGTGGGTCTTCGACGCCTCCGACCAGGGCGACCAGAGCCGCGTGAAGCTGACAATTCCGGAAACCGTCCCCGGGCCGGTGTTCGAGGCGCGCGCCTTTGGCCCGTTCCTCGTGATCAGGACGAAGGAGCCCGTGCGCGACGCAGCGGACTTCTTCCGCGACACCGCGGCGGTCGAGCTCGAGGGCCGGATCCTCGGCGTCGGGGATTCGAGCATCAACCTGCAGACCGCCCTGGCCGCGCTCGCGAGGCTCGAGAACCGCTAGCGGGCCGCTTCCTCGCGCGCCTCGCGCTCGATCGTCTCCGCATAGCAAGGCGCCTGCTCGAAGGCGGCGAGCCCGGCGGGCGTCTGGCGCTTCTCCGGTCGGCGATGGACCCGCATGCGGCCGGCCGCGACGAGCCCGGCCGCGCTGCCCACGATCCCTCCGATGACGAAGGAGCGGATCCGTTTCGCTCGCTCGCTCTCCACGGCCCGATTGTAGGCTCGCGCCGTGATCTGCACCCTCGGCGACCTCCTGCTCGACGTCGTCGTCCGCCTGGACGGCCCCATCGCCGCGGACACCGACACCTACGGGCGTACGCGGGTGGCGCCGGGCGGGCAGGCCGCCAACGTTGCTGCATGGACAGCTGCGCTCGGAGGACGTGCCCGCTTCATCGGCAAGCGGGCAGACGACCCGGCGGGCGCGATGCTCGCGGACGAGCTTCGGCGCCGCGGAGTCGAGCTCGCCGGCCCGGTTGAAGACGCCGGCACCGGCACCGTGGTCTCCGTCGCCACTCCGGACGGGAAGCGGACGATGCTCACCGATCGCGGGATCGCGCCCGATTTCGCCCGTGACGAGCTCGACGCATCCTGGCTCGACGGATGCGAATGGCTGCACATCGCGGGGTACAGCCTTGCGCGCCCCCCGATCCGAGAGGCGTCGCTCGCGGCGGCCGCGCTCGCGCCGCGCGTCAGCGTCGATCTCTCTTCGACCGCCGCGATCGAGGCGGCAGGCGTTGAAGACTTCCGTGCGTTGCTCGACCGGATTCGCCCGCAGATCGTCTTCGCGAACGAAGAGGAGGCCGCGCTTGTCGGCGAGGTCGAGACGGAGACAGTCGTCGTCAAGAGGGGGGCCGGCGGCATCGTCGTCTCCGGAACCGAGTACGACGCGCGCCCCGCCGAGGTGGTCGACACGACGGGCGCCGGGGACGCGCTTGCCGCGGGCTTTCTCCTCGGCGGCCCGGAGCTCGGGCTCGACGCCGCGGCGCGCTGTGTGGCAACCATGGGGGCCTACCCCCGGTGACCGACCTGCTCCGCATCCATCCCGAGGTCCGCGCGGCGCTCGAATCGCGCCGGCCGGTCGTCGCCCTCGAAACGACGCTCGTCGCGCACGGCTTCCCCGGCGGAGTCGGAGCCGAGGTCGCCGCCGAGGCCGAACGCCGTGTGCGTGTGTCGTGGGCGGTGCCGGCCACCATCGGCGTCATCGACGGGCGCATCTGCGTCGGCATGGAGGCGGGTGAGCTCGAGCGCTTCGCGACCTCTCCGGATGCGCGCAAGGTCGGCCCGCGCGACCTCGCGGCCTGCGCGATGGCGAAGGAGCTCGGCGCGACCACGGTGGGGGCCACGCTCGCCGTCTGCCGCGCAGCCGGGATCGGATTCATGGGCACCGGCGGGATCGGCGGTGTGCACCGCGGCTGGGAGCACTCGCTCGACATCTCCGCCGACCTCGGCGAGCTCGGGCGAACCGAGGCGCTCGTCGTCGCGTCGGGCGCGAAGTCGATCCTCGACGTGAACGCGACCGCCGAGGTGCTCGAGACCCTCGGTGTCCCCGTGCTCGGGTGGCGCACCGATGAGATGCCGCTCTTCTACAAGGCGGACGGTGGCCCGCCCGTTTCGCAGCGCGTGCAGAGCGTCGACGAGGCCGCCCAGGTGGCGCAGTTCCACTGGCGCCTCGGCCGCCACTCCGGGATCGTGCTGGCCCGCCCGCCCGATGAGAGCCTCGACGTCGAGCCGCTCATCGAGGAGGGGATCCAGGAGGCCGCGAACCGCGGGATCCGGGGGCAGGCGGTGACGCCGTTCGTCCTCTCGTATCTCCACGAACGAAGCGACGGCCGCACCATCGAGGTGAACAAGAAGCTGATCGTCGAGAACGCCGCCCTCGCAGCCGAGGTTGCGACCGCGTACTCGAAGCTGACCTAGAGCGAGCTAGTCGTCGATGCGCTCGATGGCGACGATGTCGTCGGCGTCGAATTGCGCCTCGCCGGCCTCGCCCCAGCCCACGATGTCGCCGCTCGGAAGGATGGCGACGGGCGCGATGACCGTGCCGTCCCGGAGGAGGAGCCTGGTCTGATGGGCGCCGAACGCGTCCTGCGGCCACTCGGCCACCTCGGCCCGGAGCCAGTCGGGCAGCCGGGGCGGCTCGGCCACGACTACTCGGCGAGGAGGTTCAGCAGGTCTTCGACCTCGAGCATCTCGTAGGACTCGGTGTGCACGCTCCCCCGCGCGCCGAGCGCGACGGAGACCTTCGCGATCGCCGAGGCGTCGGACGCCTCCACGATGTTCACGAAGTCGTGCGGCCCGAGAACGAACCACTGGTGGAGCACCTTGACCCCGAGCTCCTCGACGTCCTTGTTCACCTCGCGCACCCGTTCCGGGTTGGCGCGCAGCGTCTGCAAGCCTTGCTCGCTGAGCTGCGACAGCATCAGGTACTTCGGCATCCGCCCTCCTAGGTCTTCGGCTGCGGCGAGGATAACGCCCGCGCCTTCTGCTCGAAGTAGAGCACGCTGAGCCCGAGGAAGAAGAACGGGCCGAGGACGCCG